>JAKAMV010000388.1 GCA_021812735.1 Chloroflexota bacterium
ACCGACGGCGACGTGTTCGACCTGCTCGACGACCTGATCGAGATCGGCGTCGACATCGTGAACCCGGTCCAGACCTCCGCCGGGCGGATGTCCGACCTGGCCGGCCTCAAGCGGCGCTACGGCGAGCGGGCCAGCTTCTGCGGCGCGATCGACACCAAGCACGTCCTGCCCAGCGGCACGCCCGCCGAGGTCCGGGCCGAGGTCGGCCGCGTGATCCGCGAGCTGGGCGTCGGCGGCGGCTACCTTCTGGCGGCGGTGCACACGATCATGGACGACGTCCCGGCGGAGAACATCCTCGCGATGGTCGACGCGGCCCAGGAGCTGGGGCGCTATCCCCTGGGGGGCTGACGGCCGGCGACGGGTCCGGGGGTACGATCACCCGATGAACCAGACGACAGCCGACGCCGCTCCCATCGTCATCGTGGGCGCCGGCCTCGCCGGCCTCACCGTCGCCCTCCACCTCGCCGACCTGCACCCCGTCGTGGTCCTCGCCAAGCGCGGCTTCGACGAGGCGGCCACGTCACGGGCTCAGGGCGGGATCGTCGGCGTCCTGGGCGATGACGACAGCGTGGACCTCCACGTCCGCGACACGCAGGTCGCGGGAGCGGGTCTTGTCGACGAGCACACCGCGCGCTTTATCGCCGAGCACAGCGCGGCGGCGATCGAGTGGCTGGTGGACCAGGGCGTGCCGTTCACGCCGGACCGCGAGGGCCCGCTGGGCCTGCACCTCACCCGCGAGGGAGGGCACACCGTGCGGCGGATCGCGCATGCCGCCGACGCCACGGGCCAGGCGATCCACGACGTGCTCCTCGCCAAGGCGCTCGCCCATCCCCGCATCACGCTCCGCGAGCGCTGGATGGCCGTCGACCTGGTGACCTCCCGACACCTGCGCCGCGACGAGCCGGCCCGCTGCTACGGCGTGTACGCCCTCGACATCGACGCCGGCCGGGTGGAGACGCTGCCGGCGTCGGCGGTGGTCATGGCGACGGGCGGGGTGGGGAAGGTGTACCGCTACACGACCAACCCCGAGACCTCGACCGGCGACGGCATCGCGATGGCCTGGCGGGCCGGCTGCCGGATCGCGAACATGGAGTTCATCCAGTTCCACCCGACCTGCCTGTACCACCCGGTCGAGCGCAGCTTCCTGATCACCGAGGCGATGCGCGGTGAGGGCGCCCAGCTCAAGCTGCCGGACGGCACGCGGTTCATGGCCCGCCACGACGAGCGGATGGAGCTGGCGCCCCGCGACATCGTGGCGCGCGCGATCGACTTCGAGATGAAGCGCCACGGCCTCGACTACGTCTGGCTCGACGCCCGCCACCTCGGCGAGCCGTTCCTCAAGGAGCACTTCCCGACGATCTACGCGCGCTGCCTCGAGCTCGGGATCGATATCGCGAAAGAGCCGATCCCCGTCGTGCCGGCGGCCCACTACACGTGCGGCGGCGTGGTCACGGACTTGGACGGGCGCACCGACCTCCCCGGCCTGTACGCGGTCGGCGAGACCACCTACACGGGCCTCCACGGGGCCAACCGCCTCGCGAGCAACTCGCTCCTCGAGTGCGTGGTCGTGGGCCGCACCGCGGCGGCCGCGATCGACGCGGCCGAGACGCAGCCGGCGGAGGCCCTGCCGGCCTGGGACGAGAGCCAGGTGGAGGACACCGACGAGCAGGTGGTGATCTCGCACAACTGGGACGAGCTCCGCCTGACGATGTGGAACTACGTGGGGATCGTGCGCACGACCAAGCGCCTCGAGCGGGCGCTCCACCGGATCCGGCTGCTGCGCGACGAGACCGACGAGTACTACGCCAAGTTCCGCGTCAACCGCGACCTGCTGGAGCTGCGCAACCTGCTCACGACGTCGGAGCTCGTGGTCCGATCGGCGCTCTCGCGCCACGAGAGCCGCGGCCTCCACTACAGCCGCGACTACCCATACACGCTGCCCGCCAGCCTGCCCACCGTCTTGGCCCGCAAGCAGCGCTCGAGCGGCTGACCGCCCGTCAGCCCTCGAGCATCCGCATCGAGTAGTCGACCGCGCGCACGTGCTTGGTCAGGGCGCCGACCGAGATCCGGTCGACCCCCGTCGCCGCGAGCTCGCGCAGGCCGTCGAGCTCCACGCCGCCGGACGCCTCGAGCAGGGCCCGGCCCGCCGTGCGGCGGACGGCCTCGCGGAGGTCCGCGAGGGTGAAGTTGTCGAGCAGGATGCTGGCGGCCCCGGCGTCGAGGGCCTCGCCGAGCTGATCGAGGCGCTCCACCTCGATCTGGATCGGGACGTCCGCGCCGGCGACCAGGGCGGCCGCCGCCTGGAGCGCCTCGGCGATGCCGCCCGCCGCGGCGATGTGGTTCTCCTTGATGAGGACCCCGTCCCACAGCGCGAGGCGCTGGTTGCCGCCACCGCCGACGCGGACCGCGTGCTTCTGCGCGAGCCGCAGCCCGGGCACCGTCTTGCGGGTGTCGAGGACCAGGCAGCCGCGCGGGTTGGGCGAGGCACCCTCGATGGCCCGCGCGTGGCGGCGGGCCGCCGTCGCGGTCCCCGACAGGAGCTGGAGGAAGTTGAGCGCCGGGCGCTCGGCCGAGAGCAGCGCCCGCGCCGAGCCCCGCACGTCGCAGACGGCGGTGCCCGCAGCCATGTCATCACCCTCGGCGTACGCCCAGCGGACGGTCGCGGCCGGGTCGAGCGCCAGCACGCAGGCCTCGAACCAGGCGCAGCCGCACAGCACGGCGTCCTCCCGGACGGTCACGCGGGCGTGCGCGGGTCCGTCGGGGACCAGCCGCGCCGTCCAGTCGCCGGTGCCGATGTCCTCGCGAAGCGCATCGCGGACATTGCGGGCCCGGGCCTCCTCGAGGGTCTCGTTCGCCGCGACGGCGTCGTACCTCTCCATCCGCCGCCCTACGCCGAGCCGAGGTGCGGCACGTGGCCGCGGTACGCGGGCACGACGCTGCCGGGGTTCGCCTCGACGAACGCGAGCATGCGCTCGATCGGCCGCAGCGCACGCTCGCGGACGGGCTCGGGCACGGAGACCTCGCCGCGGCCGGTCTCGAGCGCCGCGATCACCCCGTCGAGGCTGTTCATCGCCATCCACGGGCAGTGCGCGCAGCTCTTGCAGGTGGCGCTGTCGCCGGCGGTCGGCGCCTCGATGAGGGTCTTGCCCGGCGCGAGCTGGCGCATCCGGTGGAGGATCCCGTTGTCGGTGGCCACGATGTACTCGGGCGCGGTGCCGTCGACCACCGCGGCCAGCAGCTGCGACGTGGACCCGACGACGTCCGCCAGCGCCACGACGCCCTCCGGGGACTCGGGGTGCACGAGCACGAGCGCGTCGGGGTGCTCCTCGCGGAGCAGCTCGAGCTCGACCGCCTTGAACTCGTCGTGGACGACGCAGGCGCCCCGCCACAGGACCAGGTCGGCACCGGTCTCGCGAGCGATGTACTCGCCCAGGTGCCGGTCCGGGGCCCAGAGGATGGACTGGCCGCGGGCGGCGAGGTCTCGCACGATCGCGAGCGCGCAGGACGAGGTGACCATCCAGTCCGCGCGCGCCTTCACCGCCGCGCTCGTGTTCGCGTAGACGACGACCGTGCGGTCGGGATGCGCGTCGCAGAAGGCCGAGAACTCCTCGGGCGGGCAGCCCAGGTCGAGCGAGCAGGTGGCGTCGATGTCGGGGACCAGGACCCGCTTGTCGGGGCTCAGGATCTTGGCGGTCTCGGCCATGAACCGGACGCCGGCCACGACCAGGGTCTGGGCACGGTGGGAGCGGCCGAACCGGGCCATCTCGAGCGAATCGGCCACCAGCCCGCCCGTCTCGAGGGCAAGGTCCTGGATGTCGCCATCGGTGTAGAAGTGCGCGACGAGCACCGCGTCCTGAGCCCGCAGCAGGTTGGCCGCCCGCGCCCTGGCGGCGGCCCGCGCCGCCGGATCGGGCGTCGGCGGGACGCGGGCCCACGCCTGGGCGATCCGCTCCGCCCCGGAGAGGACCGGCAGCGGGAAGTCGATCCTGCGTCGCTCGATGGTCACGTTCGCCTCGCTGGGGCCGCCGTGCAGCCGTGTGCTCCTGATCGTAGCGCGACTGTCCGCGGGGCCCGTCGGGAGCGTGCTCAGCCGGCCGGTGTCAGCCAGACGGGGTAGTCCGTGACGTTCTCCGGTGTGCCGTCCTTGGGGGAGAGGTCGAAGACGCGCAGCGTGCCCCACTGCGCCTTGGCCACCGTGTAGCCCAGCGACGTCGAGAAGTCGCCCCAGCACCCCGTCCCGCACGACGCCATGGCCTGCCGGTCGACGAGCACGATGCCGGCCGCGTCCCGGAGCTGGATCCGGAACGTCGCCTCGAACACGTTGGCGAGGCCGCTCACGGCGGCGGGGTTGCCCGCCGCGGCACCCCACGCCGGCCGGTCGACGAAGATGCCCGGCAGGAAGCCGGTGTACCCGGCCCGCGTCCCCGGCGCCGCTCCCGTGTAAGGCGTGCCGTCGAGCTCCAGCGCGACGGCGTCGACCGTGGAGAACTGGGTCAGGGTGTAGACGACCTGGGCGAGTCGCGCGTCCGGGCGGGCAGGGTCGAGCCCAGCCGTGAACTCGCTCGAGAGGTCGACCGCTGCGACGCCGTTCTTGATGGCCAGGCCCAGCAGCCGGGTGGCGGCAGGGATCGCCGTGGACATCGCGGGCCGCGCGCCCAGCTCCGAGGGGCTCGGGCCCGCGAGGAGCTGCCGCATCGCGGCGGTCGCGACCGCCACCGTCGCGGGGATCTCCCGCAGCACCGGCGCGAGTCCGCCGCCCTGTCCGGCCGTGGCGCCGAGCACGAAGTAGGCGCGCACGATGACGGTTCCCGACACGGCCGGCGTGGGCGACGCGGCCGGCGCGATCGACGACGCGGCGGCGGTGGGCGCGTCGACAGACGATGGCGCGGGGCTCGGCTGCCCGCTCGCCCACGGCGTGGCGTCGCCGGACGGCGGGACGACCGACGCGTTGCCGGTGGGCGTCGGCGTGGACGGCGTGCCGAGGGCCCCGCTGCTGGGCGAGCACGCGGCCACCAGGGCCAGGACGGCGAGGAGGACCGGGATCAGCTGCGTGAATGAGCGGCCGGCGGTGCGCATGGCCGGGACCTCGATGCGGGCTCCGAACGCCACCAGCATCGCCCCCATGCATGTCGAGCGCATCGCCGCGGGGTAACGATCAGGTCACGCCTGGGTCGACGCCGCCGTGAGGGGCACGGTGAGCGTGAAGACCAGCCCGCCACCCGGGCGGGACCGAGCCCGGAGCGAGGCGCCGATCAGCGTGGCGTGCTCGGCGGCAATCGCGAGGCCCAGGCCCGACGAGCCGCCCGCGCGGGATGAATCCGCCTTGTAGAACCGCTCGAAGAGGTGCGGGATCGCGAGCGCGGGCACCCCCGGCCCCCGGTCCGCCACCGTGATCACGGCCCCGTCCCGGGCGACGACGAGCGACACCTCGACCGGGGTCCCGGGGGCGTGGTCGCGGGCGTTGTCGAGCAGGTTGCCCAGGATCCGCTCAAGGCGGCGCGGGTCGCTGATGGCGGCGACCGGCGTCGCCGGTGTCGTCAGGGCCGTCCCGGGCAGCCGGGCAGCGACCACCGCCGCCACGAGGCGCCCGATGTCCACGGGCTCGAGGGACGGCTGCTCCGCGGCGGCGTCGAACCGGGAGATCTCGAGCAGGTCGTCGACCAGCGTCCGCATCCGGCGCACGTCGCGGGCGAGGAGCTCGCCAGCGCGGCGCTCATCGGGCGGGAGGCCGCCCAGGGCCGGCTCGATCAGGGAAGCCTCCGCCACCAGTGCGGAGAGCGGTGTGCGCAGCTCATGGGCGACGTCGGCCACGAACTGGCGGTTCTGGCCCTGCGCCTCCTCCAGCCGCGCCATGGTCGCCTTGAGCGAGGCGGCCATCCGGTTGAGCTCGGAGGCGAGCTCCGCCAGCTCGTCGCGGCCGCCGGCGGGCACCCGTGCGTCAAGGTCGCCCCCCGCGATGCGCCTGGCCGTGGCCCCGGCCGCCGCGACCGGACGCAGGATCCCCCGCGCGATGACCCCGGCCGTGATGAGGGCGAGCAGGATCGCCAGCAGCGCGGCGCCCCCGAGGCCCAGCCGCAGCTGGGCGAGCGCCGTGTCCACCTGCGAGGCGTCGAACACGAAGTAGAGGTCGGGCGGCCCGCCCTGGCGTCCGCCGACGATCAGCACGCTCTCGCCGCGGAGCTGCTGCCAGGCGAACCCGAGCTGCCCGCCCGCCACGATCGCGCGGAGGCCCGGGTCGATCTCCGACAAGGCTCCCGCCAGGGCGGGCGAGGACACGTAGACGTCGCCGTTCCCGAAGTCCGCGATCGTCTCCACATCGCCGCGGAAGCGGAACGCCGCAGGCAGCCCGCTGGCGGCGAACGCCGCGGCGGTGGTCGGCGGGGGGATCTCGGCAGGCAGCAGGACCGAGAGGTTGAAGTCCGCCTGGCGCCGGGCCTCGGCGACCATCGAGCTGCGCAGCGACCCGTCCACGAACGCGTACACGCCGAGGCCGATCCCGGCCACCGTCACCGCCACGAGGACGACCAGGGTTAGGGCCAGGCGCATCCGGAGGCCGCCGCGGGGGAGGAGGCGCCACACGGGCCGAGACCTCAGCCGCTCGGCCGGACGGCCTTGTACCCCGCGCCGCGCACGGTGACGATGAGCGCGGGGTTGGCGGCGTCGGCCTCGACCTTGGCGCGGAGGCGGCCGACCGCGACGTCCACCAGACGCGAGTCGCCCAGGAAGTCATAGCCCCAGACGCGGTCGAGGAGCGCCTCGCGCGTGACGACGCGACCGGGCTGGCGGGCAAGCTCGAGGAGCAGGTCGAACTCCGTCCGCGTCAGTCCGACCTCGCGGCCGTCAACCTCGACCGTCCTGCCGCCGGGATCGATCCGCAGCCCGCCCAGGGCCAGCGTCCCGCCCGCCTCGTCGGCCGGGGCGGCGGGAAGGTGGCGACGGAGCGCCGCGCGCACGCGCGCCACGAGCTCGGGCATCTCGAACGGCTTCTTGACGTAGTCGTCGGCGCCGGCCTCAAGGCCCACCACGACGTCGATCTTGTCTGCCCGCGCGGTCAGCATCACGACCGGGGTGGTCGCCTCGCGCCGGATCTCCCGCAGCACCTCGAGCCCGTCGAGGCGGGGGAGCATCACGTCCAGCAGCACCAGGTCCGGCCGCACCGAGCGCCAGCGGTCGAGCCCGGCCACGCCGTCGGCCGCGATCTCCACCGTGAAGCCGGCTCCGCGCAGCCCGAGCGCGGTCACCTCGCGGATCGACGGGTCGTCCTCGACCAGCAGGATGCAGGCGTCCACGCGGTCGAGTATCGCCGAGGTGTCGTCAGCGCGTCGCTCGATCCTGCCCGCCCGCGAGCTCGTGGAGGCGCTCGTCGGAGATGCCGAGCTGGTGGGCGACCTCGTGCCTGACCGTCTCGCGAACGCGCGTGCGGACGCCCTCGACGGTCGTCGCGGACCGGACGCAGGGGCCGCGGAAGATCGTGATCCGGGACGGCTGGATCGCCCAGCCCGCCTCGTACGCGCCGCGCGGCACGCCCTCGAACAGCCCGTACATCCCCGGCACCCCCAGCCGCTCGAGCTGCTCGCGCGTCGGCTCCTGCTCCACGAGCACCGCCAGGGAGCCGAGGGCGGCGCGGAAGCGCTCGGGGATCTCGTCGAGGGCGTCGAAGACCCAGTCCTCGAAGGTGCTGTCGTCGATCAGGCGGGGGTCGTCCATGGGGTGGATGGTACGGGCGCGGTGTCCAATCGGGCGCTGACGCCGGCGGTCGCGGCTACGGCTGCTGGTGACCCTCCGCTTTCGCGTCGAGCGAGCGGGTCCAGGCCTCGGCGGCGTCGGCAGGCCCGGTCCGCAGCGTCACGTCGCCGGCCGGCGCCGACCAGGCCGGTGCCGGCTCCTCGATCGGCGGCAGGAGCGGGCTGCCGGTGATCAGCCGTGTGCCGCGCCCGCTGGTGAAGAAGCTCCAGGCCCAGCGGACCATGACCACGATTCGGTTGGCGAACCCGATGAGGTAGAAGATGTGGATGGCCAGCCACATCATCCAGGCGATCACCCCGCCCTGGCGGCCGAGGGGGCCGAGCCATCGGATGTTCGTGACGCCGTGGAGGCGCCCGATCACGGCCACGTCGCCCTTGTCGGTGTACCTGAAGACGCCCGGCTCGCCGCCCTCGAGCCGGGTGAGGATCGCCTTCGCGGCCCACGAGCCCGACTGGATGGCGCCCTGCGCGATGCCGGGCACCGGCCGGTCCTTCTTCCAGGGCTGGACGGCGGCATCGCCGAGGGCGTAGATCTCCGGGTGGCCCGGCACCGTGAGGTCCGGTCCCACGATGACCCGGCCGGCACGGTCCGTCTGGGCGCCCGTCGCCTCGGCCACCCGTCGCGCGAAGGTCGACGCCTGGACGCCGGCGGCCCACAGCGTGGTGCGGGCCGGGATGGTCTCCTCGGCGCCGTCGTGGAGGACGGTGACCCTGAGCGGGTCCACGTCGATCACCCGCGTGCTGGTCCGGACGTCGACGCCCAGCTTGGACAGCTGCTTCTTGGCCGACTTCGAGCGCCCGGG
>JAKAMV010000389.1 GCA_021812735.1 Chloroflexota bacterium
ACCTGTTCATGGTCTTCGGCGAGCCCGACATCGAGCTCCGGACGCTCGCGGACGGACGTCTCCAGGCCGAGGTCCGCGGCCTCGACGTCTACGACCCGACGACGGGCGAGCTGCGCTCGTCGTCGGTCGACGACATCGCCGCCTGGTTCCTCGACACCGCCTACGACGGCGACGCCTTCTTCGTCCGCCACGCCTACTTCACCGGCGCCGACGACCCCTACGACAAGCTCCGCCGCGCCCTCCGCGCCGACATCAGCGAGGAGGCGTGGGCCTCGGTCAACTCCACGGTCTCGCGCTCGTTCCCGCGGCCCGCGACGGGCAGGATCGCCGTGAAGGTGATCAACCACTACGGCGACGAGGTGCTCAAGGTGCTGGCGGTCTAGCGCCCTGGCCCCGAGCGCGGGTACCTGCCCCCCGGCCTCGCCGCCACCAGCTGGCGATCCCGCTCCGGCCAGTCACGGCGAGATGCGGGAGGCGAAGGCCGTGACCACCGGGACCTCAGCCCGCCATGCCGTCGCGACGGCGGCCTCGAGGCGGGCCAAGACATCGGCGGGCACGTCGGGCGCGGTCCCGTCCCCGAAGCTGATCAGGCAACAAAGGAACAGGGCGCCGGGGAACACGAAGCTCGGCTCGAAGATCGTCGTCGCGCAGCCGATGATGTCCGGGAGCTCGCAGCCCGCCCCGAGCAGCGCATCGACGTCCACGTAGTCCCTCCACTCGGAGCGGTCCAGGAGCGCCTTGGAGTTGGTGCCGGCGAGATCATCGATCGACGCGATGACGAGGCCGTTGTCGGCCGCGATGGACTGCTCGGCGACGAGCTGGAGGTTCATGCCGCCGGAGAACGAGACCTTCACACCACCGGGCGTCAGGAGCGTGAGCGCGTTCTCGCGCGAGTCCACCACCTCGACGCGCCCGAGGAAGGCAACGGCCGCGAGCAGCTGACCGGGCGAGAACGGCTCTGAGGAGAAGAAGTCGAAGGCTGCCGACTGACGGTGTCCGAGCCGTAGCGCGAGCGCGGTTCCGCCGTACAGCACGACGTCAAGCGGGACGTTGCCGAGATCGTCCCAGAGCTGTCGCTGGGCAGGCGGGAGGGTGTCGAGACGCAGGTTGCGCTCGATCGGCATGTCCGGGAAGGCGGCGAAGCGCTCGGCTGCGCTCACGTGGTCCTCCGGACGGGCAGCGGCAGGTCTCGGCTCATTCCCAGCACGATCAGCCAGAAGCGCCAGCCTCGGGGGTCGAAGACGCCAGCCGGAGCCTCGGCGATCGCTCGGCGCAAGCCGTCCCGGCCGAATGCCCGCTCGAGGTCCTGCACGTCCTCCAGCGAGCCCTTCGCGAGGCCGTGCGCGATGAAGTAGGAGGGTCGGGACAGCGTCTGCTCAGGTCCCTGCCACCACACTACCCGCCTGGCGATGGCCGCCAGCCGTTCGTCCGATGGCCGAGCGGCCCGGTCACGGAACGCCCTGACCTCGGCCTCGGACCACACGCGGCCGCTCGCGAGGGCCGAGATCGGCCGCGGGAAGTCCGACCGACTGGCCCAGTCGCGGACGAAGTTCGGCGGGCGCACGCCGAGGATGGACGCCGCCTCCCGAGTGCCAACCACACGGGCCGTCACGAGGACGGCGACGGCTTCGCCCTTGCGCAGCGAGGCCGGCTCGCCGCCTCGCTCCGCCAGCCAGCCCAGCCCACGGATGTAGCGCTTCGCCAGCGTGCGCATGCCGCTTTGATAACGCTGTTATCACGCACGTTCAACCTAGGGCCCGGGCCCCCACGCGGCCCGCTACAACATGGAGTGTCGCCTGCGGTAGCGACCCAGGCGTCAACTTGTTTGACAGTACGGCACGCCGCGCTACGATGGCAAAGAAGTTTGGCATTTGGACGTGGCACGATCTGATGCCAAACAAGGGTTACTCGAAGCCGCGGGGAAGCGCCATGGACAGGAAGCCGCACACGCAGGTGCCCGCCAGCCTCGCCCCGCGCGACCTCTACCAGCCGCGCGACCTCGCGGAGGCCATCGTGGAGCTCCGCCGCCAGCGCGGCTGGACCCAGGCGACACTCGCCGAGTGGCTCCACGTGAGCAGGCCCACCGTGGCCCGCCTCGAATCCAGTGGCGCGGTGAACATCGCGACTGCGATCCGGGCGCTCACGCTCCTCGGTGCCGTCCCGACCGTCCACCTCAAGACCCAGCGCCTCGTCGCGGACGAGCGGAGCTACCAGTGACGGACCGCCTCGCGGTCTGGCTCGGCGGGAACCGCGTCGGCGCCATCGAGCGGGCCGGCGACACCATCCGGTACCTCCCGGCAGTCGACGCTCCCCTGTCCGTCGCGTCGGCCGGCCTCGCCCCGTGGTCGCCCGAGCTCACCCGCAACTGGTTCGACGGCCTCCTGCCCGAGGAGGGTCGGCGAACCAGACTGGCTGCGCGCTTCGGCCTCCGCCCTGAGGACACCTTCGGGCTCCTGCGCGAGGTCGGCTGGGAGTGCGCCGGCGCTGTCGCGGTCCTGCCCGAGGAACGCACGCCTGGACCCGGCTCCTACAGGCCGGTTCGCAACCGCGAGCTCGGCAAGATCCTCGACGCGCTCCCGTCGATCGCGGAACTGCCCGACGAGGCGGTGCGTATGTCGCTCGGCGGCGCCAAGGACAAGCTCCTCGTGGCGTGGCGCGAAGGCGGCTGGGCCCTTCCCCTCAACGGGGCGCCGTCAACACACATCCTCAAGCCCGAGCCAGAGCGCTTCCCGGGGCTGGCGGTCGCCGAGGCGTGGGCCCTGGCGGTGGCTGCCTCCGCCACCGCGGCGTCCGAGGCGCGAGTGGACCACGACCTCGGATCGCGTCCCGTCCTGGTCGTGACCCGCTTCGACCGCGAGACCACGCCGACCGGGGAGATCCGCCGCCAGCACCAGGAGGACCTGTGCCAGGCGATCGGCGCACCCCCGCTCGCCAAGTACGCACCCAATCCGCTCCGCCCCGAGTCGCCGTCCCTCGCGAAGCTCGCTGGCATCCTCGCGGAGCGCGCTGCCGACCCGCCCGAGGAGCTCTCCCGCCTCCTCACCCAGGTTGCGGTGTCGGTGGCGCTGCGCAACGCCGACCTCCACGCCAAGAACCTCTCGATCATCAACGACCGGGGTGTCGCCCGGCTGGCACCCGTGTACGACGTCGCCCCGACGACGGCGTTCATCGAGCGCCAGAGTTCCATGGGCCTGCCGGTCGGCGGGACGTGGAGGATCGACGAGATCGGCAGGGCGCACCTGTTGCGCGAGGCGCAGGCGTGGGGCGTCCCGCAGGGAGTCGCCCGCTCCGTCGTCGATGCGACGGTCGAGGCGCTCGGCGTGGGGGTGGCGCGGGCGGACGGGCTGTGGCCGGAGGTGAGCCCGAAGGCGCGCCAGCAGGCGGTCGCGGGCATCCTCGCCGTCTCGCTCCAAGACCCCGGCCGGCGAGCTGTCTCGGCTCGCCGCCAGCGCGCAACGACGGCCTCCCACGGCGGCTAGCAGGCGGGCAGGCAGCGCCACGGGCGGCCCGTGACCCCCGGATGGGCCAGACCGCTCCGGCGCGCGCTCTGCTACGCTCGCCCGGGAGGCCGTCGTCGCGCGCCTCGCTGGGAGTCTCATGAGCATCGTTGACGCGCCGCAGTACCTGTTCACGTCCGAGTCGGTGACCGAGGGCCACCCGGACAAGATGTGCGACCAGATCTCGGACGCCATCCTCGACAGCATCCTCCGGGTGGACCCGAGGGCCCGCGTCGCGTGCGAGACCGCCACCACCACCGGCCTCGTGCTGGTGTTCGGCGAGATCACCTGCGACGGCTACGTCGAGTTCCAGGACATCGTGCGCGACACGGTCCGCGACATCGGCTACACCCGGGCGGACTACGGGTTCGACTACCAGACCTGCGGCACGCTGGTGAGCGTCAAGGCGCAGTCGCCGGACATCGCCCGGGGCGTGGACGCCTCGCCCGCCCACGAGCAGGGCGCCGGCGACCAGGGGATGATGTTCGGCTACGCGTGCAACGAGACGCCCGAGCTCATGCCGCTGCCCATCGCCCTGGCCCACCGCATGGCGCGGCGGCTGGCCGAGGTGCGCAAGGAGCGCTCCATCCCCTACCTGCGGCCGGACGGCAAGACGCAGGTCACCGTGGAGTACGCGCACGGCAAGCCCGTGGCGGTGCGAACCGTGGTCGTCGCCACCCAGCACGACCCGGGCATCGCCCACGACCGCATCGCCGCGGACGTGACCGAGCAGGTGGTGATGCCCTCGATCCCGGCCGCGCTCCGGGCGCAGGACCCGGTGGTCCACGTCAACCCCACGGGCCGGTTCGTGATCGGCGGGCCCATGGGCGATGCCGGCCTCACGGGCCGCAAGATCATCGTGGACTCGTACGGCGGGATGGCCCGCCACGGCGGCGGCGCCTTCTCCGGCAAGGACCCGTCCAAGGTGGACCGGTCCGCGACGTACGCCGCGCGCTGGGTGGCCAAGAACGTGGTGGCGGCGGGCCTCGCGGACCGGTTCGAGGTGGAGGTTGCCTACGGCATCGGCATCGCCAAGCCGATCTCCGTGTCCATCGAGACGTTCGGCACCGGCCGGGTCCCCGACGAGCGGATCCTGGCGCTGATCGACCGCCACTTCGACCTGCGGCCCGGCGCCATCATCTCCGACCTGGACCTGTTGCGCCCCATCTACCGGCAGACCGCGGCGTACGGCCACTTCGGCCGGACCGACGTGGACCTGCCGTGGGAGCACACGGACCGGGCGGCCGCCCTGGCGGCGGACGCCGGGCTGCCGGAGCCGGCCGCGATCTGAGGCGGCAGGGGGCCGAGCCGCCCGGGACCTGAGCCGGCCGTGAGGCCGCTCCGGACCGCCGGGGCCCCGGAGCAATCGGGAGTCACGTCGGGGGGCGACATGGGCGCGACAGACGACAGAAGCCAACCGGGCCTCGCCCTCGGCGGCCTGCAGGCCGTCGTGGACGCGAACATCATCGGCATCGCGGTCTCCGACACCGCGGGCCGGATCGTGGCGGCCAACGACTCGTATCTCGACGCGGTCGGGTACACGCGCCAGGACCTGGCCCTGGGGCGCGTGGACTGGCGCGCCGTCACGCCGCCGGAGTACGCCGAGGTGGACCGGGCCGCGCTCGAGGAGTTCGCGGCCCGGGGGGTGACCACCCCGATCGAGAAGGCCTACCTGCACCCGGACGGTCGGCGCGTGGAGGTGGTGCTGGCGAGCGCGCGCATCCCCGAGTCCGGCGGGATGGCGACGTTCGTGCTGGACGTCACCTGGCGCAGGCGGGCCGAGGAGGCCCTGCGCGGGAGCGAGGCGCGGTACCGCGAGCTGTTCGACGCGGCGACCGACCCGGTCTTCGTCATCGACCGCGACAGCATGCGGATCCTGGACGCGAACCGGACGGCCTCCGACACCTACGGCTACACGCACGAGGAGCTGCTCGCGCTGACCGGCCCGGGCCTGTCCGCCGAGCCGGAGGCGACGGCTGCGTTCGTGCGCGCCATCCCGGCCGACCCGGGCGCCACGCCGTGCGCCGGCGAGCGCTGGCACCGGCGCAAGGACGGCTCCGCCTTCCCGGTCGAGTTCACGGCCCGCACCATGGTGCGCGACGGGCGCGTCGCGCTGCTGGTGAGCTGCCGCGACGTCACCGAGCGGTACCGGGCGGAGCAGGCGATCCGCCAGAGCAAGCTGGAGCTGGAGGAGGCGCAGCGCGTCGCCCATGTCGGCAGCTTCACCTGGGATGCCCGCACCGGGACGCTCGCCTGGTCCGCGGAGCTGCACCGGATCTTCGGGCTCGACCCCGCGTCCACCCCGGCCACGATCGAGGCGGCGGAACGCCGCTACGGGCCGGACGCGGCGGCGCGCCTGGCAGAGGCGGTGGCGCGCGCCTTGGCCGCGGGCGAGCCGTACGAGGTGGACGCCGCCATACCCCTGCCCGACGGCCGCGTCCGCCACGTGGTGGAGCGGGGCGAGGCGGTCCGGGGTTGCGGCGGGACCGTCACCGGCCTGCGCGGCACCGTCGCCGACGTCACCGAGCTCCGCGAGGCGCAGGCGGCGGTTGACCAGGCCCGGCGCGCCGAGATGGTCGGGCGGCTGGCCGGCGGCGTGGCGCACGACTTCAACAACCTGCTCACGGCCATCGGCGGCCACGCCGCGTTCATCATGGACACCCTCGCGCTCGAGGACCCGCGGCGGTCCGATGTCGCCTCGATCCTCGACGCCAGCGCCCGGGCGGCCGACCTGACCCGAGAGCTGCTGGCCTTCGGGCGGCGCGAGGTGCTGCACCCGACGGTCGTGGCCCCGGGCGAGGTGGTGGAGCGCCTGCGGCCGATGCTCCGGAGCCTCGTGCCGGCGGGCGTGGAGCTCGCGCTCCGGCTGGACCCGGACGGCGCCCGCGTGCGGGTGGACCGCGACCGGCTGGGCAACGCGGTGATCAACCTGGTGCTCAACGCCCGCGACGCGATGCCCGGCTCGGGCACCCTCACGATCGCCACCCAGGTCGTGCGGCTCGAGGCGGGCGACGGCCGGCTGCGGGCCGGGGCCGCGCCCGGCGAGTACGTGCGCCTGTCCGTCCGGGACACGGGGTCCGGCATCCCCGGCCAGGACCTGCCGCACATCTTCGAGCCGTTCTTCACCACCAAGGGCCCGGGCCGCGGCTCCGGGATGGGCCTGGCCTCGGTGGACGGCTTCCTGGCGCAGTCGGGCGGCTGGGTTTCCGTCGTCACCGCCCCGGGCGAGGGTTCCGAGTTCTCCGTGTTCCTGGCGGTCGAGGGGGAGCCCGGGACGGACCGGGCGCCGGGCGAGCCGCCCTCGGCGGAGACCCGACTCGGGGGCGAGACCGTCCTGCTGGTGGACGACGAGCCCGCCGTGCGCCAGGTCGCCGCGAGGCTCCTGCGCCAGCTGGGCTACGCGGTCGTCGAGGCGGACAGCGGCGACGCGGCGCTGGCGATCTTCTCGCACCGGGCCGTGGACGCCCTGGTGACCGACGTGGTGCTGCCTGGCCTGTCCGGCCCGCAGCTCGCGGCGCGCTGCCGGGAGCTCCAACCGGGCCTGCCGGTGCTCCTCATGTCCGGCTACGCGCGGGAGTCGCTCGAGGCCGAGGGGAGCGGGCTGGCGGCGTCGGCGTTCCTGGCCAAGCCGTTCACCCGCGACGCGCTGGGCACCTGCCTGCGCGGCCTGCTCGACGCCGGGGCGTAGCGCCCGGGCGGCTCCGTAGAATGCCCCGATGCAGATCGTGATCCTGGCCGGGGGCGGCGGCACGCGCCTGCGGCCCCTGAGCACCGCGGCGCGCCCGAAGCCCTTCCTGCCGCTCCTGCCGGGCGGGGAGACGCTCCTCGGGCGGACCGTCGCGAGGCTCCGCGGGCCGGAGCTGCCCGGCCAGCCCGACATCGCGGTCGTGGTGTCGCCCGCGTGGGCGGCGATGGCGGCGGCGCAGGCGCCCGGGGCCCGCCTCATCATCGAGCCGGAGGGCCGCAACACGGCGCCGGCGATCGCGCTGGCCGCGCTGGAGCCCGGCGGCGACCCGGACGAGGTGATGGTCGTGCTGCCCGCCGACCACCGGATCGACCCCGCCCGGGAGGGCGCCTTCCGGGCCGTGCTGGCGGCCGCCGCCACCGGCCTCGCCACCGGCGCGTTCGGTGTCGCGTCGCCGCTCGTCACGCTCGGCGTCGCGGTGACCCGCCCCGCCACCGAGTACGGCTACCTGCGGCCCGACCTCGGGCGGGGGGAGCGCGTGGCCGGCCTGGACGCGTTCCCGCTGGCGGCGTTCGAGGAGAAGCCGGGCGCGGAGCGGGCCCGGGAGCTGGGGGCGATGCCCGGCGTGGCGTGGAACGCGGGGATGTTCCTGTGGCGCCGTCGCGCGATCGTGGGCGCCCTCGAGCGGCACGCGCCGGAGGTGGCGGACGGCGTGCGGCGCGGACTGGCCGGCGACCTCGCGACGGCCTACGCGGCGCTGCCCTCCCGCTCGATCGACTACGCGGTGATGGAGCCGGCCGCGGCCGCGGGCGCGGTGGTCATGGCCGCGATGGACGTGGGCTGGACCGACGTCGGGACGTGGCCGGCGCTGCTCGAGGTGCTCGGCGCCCCGGGGGTCGGGGGCGGGGTGGCGGAGGCCGGCGTGGAGGTCGTCCTCGCGCCCGGCGACCTGGTGGTGGAGCGGTCGGGCGACCGATTGCTCGTGCGCCCCGCGGGCCCGGGCCCGTTTCGCCCGCCCGCCCCGGTGGCCGTGCTGCGGCGCGCCGCGGGCGCCCGGAGCGTGGTGGAGGCGCTCCGGGACCGCTGCGCCGCCGCCGAGGCCGGGCGCTGACCGCTCGGGCAGGCGGGCCGATTCCGGGGGGTGTCCGTGGGGCCTGCGGGGTGTAGGCTTCGTCCGTGACCGCCATCACCGGCCCCGCGAACCCGACCGGACGGAGGCACTCGTGACGCCCTTTGACGGGGCGACTGGAGGTACTGCGACGATGCACTCCTCTCTCATCGGCAAGGTCGAGAAGGCGAACCGCTACGCGCGGGAACTGGACCGGATCTCGGTCGAGCGGATCGCCCTGACGTTCCG
>JAKAMV010000390.1 GCA_021812735.1 Chloroflexota bacterium
CGCGAGGGTGGCGTTGTCCAGCGCGGCAAGCCCGTAGCCGCTCTCCAGGGGCGAGCCGAAGCGGGCGAGGTTCCAGGCGCCCATCGCCGCCAGCCCCGCCGCCAGCGGCACGGCCAGGCCCGCCGCGGTGCGCAGCCTCGAGCGCGCCCCCCACAGCATCCACAGGCCCATCGGGACCGCGGCCAGCAGCACCGTCGGCCGGGCGAGGGCGGCCAGCGCCAGCGCGGCGCCGACGACGGGCGCCCGGCGGCGCCCCTGCCACTCGATGAGCGCGACCAGGACGGCGGCCGTGGCCTCGGCGTGCTCCAGGTAGTACATGTCGCCGCGGACGCTCAGCGGGAAGACGAGGGTGCCGAACGCGACCAGGGCCGCGAACCACCGCCGCCGCGCCCCGGCCAGCCCGTACGCGCCGGCGAGCGGCCACCCCAGGGAGGCGGCCAGCACGCCGAAGGCGAGCGACACGATCCAGCGGGCCGCCGGGTACAGCGGCCCGAACGGGACGAAGGCCAGGTACGGCAGCACCGGCCCCAGCCCGATCACGTGGTAGGTGGCGACGCCCCGCGTGACCGTGTCGTTGGCGCCGGGCGCGTAGCCGATCGACGGCGAGCCCGTGAGGAGCAGGTTCGCCGCGGTGCTCATCGCCGGGTCCACGTGGCCCGGGCCGCCGGCCGCGGTGGCCAGCGTGGCGAGGGCGTAGACGGCGCCGACGAGCGCCACCCACATCGGGAACGGGCGACGCCACGCTCCGAGCCGCCTCAGCACCGCGTCCCCTGACGGGATCGCGCCCGCTGACGGGATCGTGCCCGGGCCGCCGAGCGCGCGACGACCGCCGCCCGATTCGCGCGCCGGGGTCGGGCGAGCCGGCTCAGCTCGCGGACGGTGACGGGGCCGCGGATGACGGCGCCGCCGTCGGCTTGGGCGTCGGCTTGGGCGTCGGCTTGGGCGTGGGCTTGGGCGTGGGCTTGGGCGTCGGCGCCGCTGACGCCGACGGCGATGCCGCCGCGGACGCGGACGGCGAGGGGGCAGCCGACGACGAGGACGGCGCGGCCGAGCCCGACGGAGCGGCCGAGCCCGACGGGGCGACAGAGCCCGACGGGGCGGCCGACGTGGCCGGCGCCGACGAGGCGGGCGCGGCCGACGCCGGGGCCACCGACGGCACCCGCGTCGCGATCGGTGTCGGCGTCGGGAAGAAGCCGGTCACGAAGCCCGAGTGCCCGAAGAAGATCGCGTTCACGAAGATCAGCGCGAACACGACCACCGTCGCGATCACGAACCAGCCGGAGAATCGGTCGTCCACCCGGACCGCGCGCTCGGCGGCGGTGGGCTGGGCGGCGCCGGTCGTGGGCTGTCCCCGCAGGCGGCGGCCACCGGCCGCGGCACGCTGGGCAACGGCCGGTCCCGGGCTCGCGGCCTGGTCCGGGCCCTCGCCCTCTTCCTCGTCCAGCTCGTCCGCCGCGTCGAGCTCCGCGAGCTCCTCGGCGGTCGCGGCGTCCTCGTCGTCCCCGGCGCCCTTGGCGGCCGCGGCGTCGCGATCCTTGTCGGTCATGGGGGTGGTCGGTCTCCTGTCCGCGAGCGGCGTCTCGCCGCGACCCGCGCGGCCGTCAGTGTACCCAAGCCCGGGGAGCCTGCGGACGGCGCCTCCGCCGACGCCGGCTCACGCCTCGCGCGCCGCGCGCACGAGCAGCCCGCCGACGCCCGCCGCAATGGACAGCACGCCGCCCAGCGCGATCACCGGCCCGGGCCCGAACGGACCGATCAGCAGGCCGCCCAAGCCCATCGCCACGGACATGCCGCCGAACACCAGCGCGAAGCGGAAGCTCACAACCCGGCCGATGAGCTCCGTCGGCGTGCGCTCCTGGAACAGCGTCTGGCTGGGGATGACGAACGCCATGTTCGCCACGCCCACGCCGAACAGCAGCGCCAGCACCACCGGGATCGCGCTCGCGAAGCCCACGAGCACCAGCAGCGCGCCGAACGCGGCGTACGCCACCGCCACCATGGGGCCCTTGCGGGCGCGGCCCGCCACCAGCCCGATCGCGAACCCGCCAACCAGGTTGCCCAGGCCGATGGACGCCTCCATGAAGGCGTAGGTGGCGCGGTACTCGTCGCTGTGCCCGGGCGTGATGGCGCTCGCGAGGATCAGCGAGGCCACGGTCAGGAACCCGATGGCGAACTGGCCGACCGTGCCCTGGAGGGTGTTCGCGAGCAGGGCGGTCTCGTGGCGCAGGAACGCCCAGCCCTCGCGCAGGTCCTCGAGCACGGTGGTGGGCGTGGGCGTCGGCTCAAGGTCGCTCGCCTCGGCGCCGTCCGCCGCGCCGACCGCGCCGCCCGCCGCCCGGCCGGGCTCGCCCTCCGCCCCGGCCCGCGCCCGGCGGATCACCGGCGGCACGACCATCGTCGCCAGCAGCGTCGCGGACGCGAGGTAGGTGGCGGCGTCGAACCAGAATGCCAGCGGCAGCGACGCCGCCAGGAACACCACGAACAGGCCGGCGAGCGGGTAGTTCACGACGTCGGCGATGGTCTCGCCAACCCACAGCGCGGAGTTCGCGGCCAGCAGGTCCTCGTCGGTCACGATCCGCGGCAGCACCGCCTGGCGTGCCGGCCGGAAGAAGATCGACACCGTGGTGACCGCGAACACGATGGGGTACGCGAGCCACACGTTGATCAGCACGGCCACCGGGATCAGCAGCACCAGCGCCGCGCGCAGGATGTCCGACACCACCAGCACCTGCTTCTGCTCCCAGCGGTCAACGAAGGCGCCCGCGAGCGGCGAGAACAGCAGGTTGGGGATCGTCCCCACCAGGAACGTCAGCGCCACCGCGAGTGGGGAGTCGGTGACCTCGTAGACGAAGGCGCCGAGCGCGATCTGGTTCACGCGGTCGCCGAACAGGCTGATCAGCTGGCCCACCCAGAGCGCGGAGAAGGTGCCGTTGAGCGCCAGGCTGACGTACGGGTGGTGCCGGACGCGGCCCAGGAGCCCGGGTCGCAGGCGCGGGGCGGGGATCGCCGCGGGGGCCGCGAGCGCCGGGCCCGCCGCGGCGCCCGCCGTCGCCAGGGTTGCCATCGCAAGCGGCTCGGCGACCGCCTCCGCACCCGGGGCGCTCGAGGATGGCGCGCTCAGGCCGATGCCGCCGCCGCCGAGGAGGCGGGGCCGGTCGAGGGCGGCGGTCGCCGCGAGCGCGTCGGGGAGGCCCGATTCCATGGGCACCGGGTAGCCGTAGGCGTCCACGTCGATCCCGGGCCGGGGGGCGTGGGTCCGGGCGATGCGGGCGAGGCGCGCGTCAATCAGCGCCTGCTGGATCTCCTCGGGCGCCCGCATGAGGGTGGCGAACAGGAAGATCGCCAGCCCCGCGGAGAGGAACAGGTCGCCCACCGAGGCCACGTTCTGCACTGGCCAGACGGGGATCGGGATGACGTCCGAGAGCGGTCCGAGGTGGGCGAGGAACTCGGGCACCGCGCCCTGGGCGAGCAGCAGGTGGAGCGGCGAGTCCAGCTGGAGCGGCAGCCCGGAGGCCTGGAGCGCCGGCAGCCAGACCGGCATGTAGCCGAGGTTCCACGCGATCACCAGCCCGTTGGCCGCGATGCCGACGAACGCGAGCGCCAGCCCCGGGTAGCCGCGGTTGGGCCACAGGGCGTACAGCAGCAGCCCGTACGCCAGCGCGAACAGCGGCAGGCGGAGCGCGTCCGCTGGCCCCACGCCCGACGTGATCAGGATCTCCGCGCCGAATCGGAGGACGAGCGCCAGGAAGATCAGCGAGAGTCGGCGCAGGCGGACGTCGGCAAGGCGGTCCAGCCGCCCTCCGAACAGCAGGCCGAGGATCAGGCCAAGGACGACGCTGCCGATCAGCATCCCGGGATTGTGGGGTGCGGGCGGAGGCGCGCGCTGGCCGGGGCCGTCAGGCCGGGGTCGCGGCGGACGGTCCCGCCGGAGCGACCGCCCCCGTGGGCGCCGTGGCCGACATCTGCGCGGCGTGCTGGGCCAGCAGCGGGATCTGCCGCGGCGGCGCCGCGCGCCCCGGGTCCGGGACGCCCTCCACCCACTTCGTCCTGACGAAGGCGTCCACCACGCGCGGGTCGAACTGGATCCCGGCGTACTTGCGCAGCTCGCCCAGCGCCTGCTCCGCGCTCAGCGGAACCATCCGGTAGGGCCGCTGCGCCGTCATCGCCTCGAACGCGTCGGCCACGTGCAGGATGCGGGCCAGGAGCGGGATCTCGTCCCCGATCAGCCGGTCCGGGTACCCGGAGCCGTTGTACCACTCGTGGTGGTTGCGGATGATGGGCAGCTCGCGCGAGAGGCGCGTGACCGGCGCGATGATCTGCGCCCCGAGCACGGGATGCGAGTTCATCTGCATCCGCTCTTCCTTGCTCAGCCGCTCCGCCTTGAGCAGCACCGAGTCCGGCACCCCGATCTTCCCGACATCGTGCAGGAGCCCGCCCCACTCCAGAGCCTCGATGTCAGTCTCGCTAACCGACATTTCGCGCCCGATGTCTCGAGCGATGGTCATGACGCGCTTTGAGTGCCGCGACGTGAACGGGTCGCGCTTGTCGACGGCCTCCGCAAGCACTTCGATGGTCTGCGTGAACATGTCGCGCATCTCGACGATCTGGGCGTAGACCTGACGAGTCGTGTACAGAGGCAGCGCGAACACGAGGGTGGCCCACCAGCCTCCGCCCTGACCCTCAGAAGTGTAGAGACGCGCCATGAGCCAGCCCAACGGGGCTAGAGCAAGATGGCTCGACGCAAAAGTTCGGGTATCGGCGTACAGCATGTTGCGTACCGATGCGCCAGTGCGGAGGCTCAGCAGGACAGACACCGCGAAGATGTTGGCGGTGAACATCGCCGTGGCTCCGACCAAGACGGCAACGAGTGTTACGAAGTGGTTCGGATCGGTGCGTCCCAGCAGGTTCATGACCAGGCCACCTAGGACGGCGGGCGGTGCCAGCCCTGCGTGGTTGGCTACCGACCCGTACCACGGGATCCTGCCTCGGAGCTCTCGACTGTCGAAGGTCCCGAGAAGCGCCACCCAACCGCCAGCGGCGGGGCCGCCTAGCGCCAGAGCCGCATAGATCGGGGCCGAGGACACAAAGACGATCATCCCCCGGGGCATTTTGACGGGGAAGGAGGACGCGGCCAACGTGATGAGCGTCCAGTAGCCGAGACCGGCCAGCGTCTCAAGGTTGCTCGGGGACCCGGTCGAGGTCCAGCGGATGGCGATCGAACTGTCGATCCCAAACGCAAAACTCGTGGAGACCAGCAGAACACTGCTGAGCACCACGAGTCCTGCAATGTAGAGCTTCAGGGCGCGGGGCATATCACCTCGTCCGACGGGCTAGGCGAGAGTACCACCGCGAGCATCGACCACTTGGGTCGGCTTTACTTGCCCTAAAAGCCCCTTAGTGAAGCACCGCCCGCGAGAGCCAACGCGGCAACTGAACCGAGGGCGGTCAGGATCTGGATAACCCGGGATCGCATGATCGATCTCCTGCGAGACTCGGCTACCAGCCCTTGACGACGGCTTCCTGGAACACGCTCGTACCTCCTTGCGGCTTCCGTGTCCCGATGTGCCCGGGAACACGAAAACCGACCTGACTCGAAAGTCGGTCGGTTGCACTACTCGCTCCGCCTCCACCCTAAGTGCCCAATTCAGGTGGGGGCATCAGCGCGTCCGAGCGTTCATTGACTGACTAGTACCGAAGTACCAGTGCGGGGCGGACTATAGGTGTGCCGCTCCGCACTGGTCAATACGCAACCCTACCTATGCGCACCAGAGTGCCCCGATCCCCGGGCTAGAGGTCCTCGAAGCTCGGGGGCTCGACGCCCAGCTGTTCCCTCATCGCCGACGCATAGTGGGCGTACTGCTCGCGAGCCGCCGCTGTGGCGTCGATCGCGCGGTACAGTCCGATGACTTGGGCCTCGATGGTGTCGGCATCGGGGTCGACCGCGAGAGCCTGCTGGCCAACCCAGAGTCTCCACCTGATGTCGTCAGGCCCAAGGGCCCCACCCACCGCCTGCTCGATGGCCCCCAGGTAGAGTGCGTGAAGCCTTTCCCGGAAGGGGGAAGCCCACTCCTCATACATGAATTCCTGCGCGAAGCGCCCTCGGTACGAGGCAACGACTTCGTTGAGCGAATCCTGGGTCATCTGACGGCTCGACAGCAGACGCATGCACTGCCAACTGCGGCTGTCCACAAGTTCGGTGTCAAGTCGCACCATGTTCGAGTCGAAGTGGAGGTACTCAGGGGAGAATCCCGCCCTGTACGAAGGATCGAACACCCTGCGGAGGACATAGATCGTCTGGTGAACGGAATTCAGCGCTGCCTCCGGGTCTAGGTCCGCCCACAAGGCCTCGATCGCCTGGTCGGGGGTTGCAGCCCCGTTCGGTTGGCTGACGAGGAACAACAGCAGAGCCAGCGCCTTTCGGCGGATTGACCGTCCGTCGATGGCCCGATCGCCGATTCGGAGACCCGCTAGGCCAAGATCGTCCACCCATAGCCTCGGCGCGAGGCGTCGGGCAAGCGGGTCGCCCCACTTCTCTCCCGCCCGCTTGAGGCGCCGAGCGGCTTCGCGGAGCACGGCGACATCAGACTCATCGCCAATGTCCTCAAGGAGCGGCGCCGCCCGGGACGCGACGGTGTAGTCCTCGTTCGAGACGGCATGTCTGATGAAAGTCCGCCAACGATCTGGATTCAAACGTGACGCGCGATTGATCACCTCCAGGGCTTCCGGTGCCACCGTGCCGATGCCTTCCGCGATCTCGCGGGCAAAGACCCCGAGGAGGGGGTAATCCTCGGGCCGCGTGATGGCGATCGCGGCTGAAAACGCATCCGCACCCCTGAGATACGCCCCTTGGAGTTCGGCCAGCCGGCTCTCGACGGGCGAACCTTGGGCGGCGGCGACGCGACTTGCAGCCACGAGCGCCTTGTGTGCAGCCGCAGTCTTGCCTAGGACTGCGAGTGCGCGGGCTCGGGTGAGATGCCATCGGAAAGCGGCACCAGGTTCGAGCGAACTCGTAGGTTCTCCCGCAAGGAGTTCGAGGAGGCGCTCGGCGTCGGGCTGCGAGTCGGACTCCCAGAGTTCAACGACGTGCCAATGCAGTCTCCACTCCAGTGGAAGGCGGTCGACTTGAACCCGTTGCAGCAATGCACGTCCGCGGCCCGTTGGGCCAAACCATGCCGCGATCCACGCAGCCTCTAGGACCGCTTCTGCGTGTCCCTCGGGATGCTCCACGCCCAAGGCGTCCGCGGTCAACGTGTCGGCTCGGTGCCAATGGCCCAACATGGCCTCCGCGTTGGCACGAGCTAGGATGACCGAAACCTTCTCGTATCCGCCGGATGACTTGGCGAAGAGACCGTCCGCCCGGTCGCATAGGCGCAACGCTTCACGCGGTCGGTCGAGCCACAGGTAGACCAGGGCAAGGTTGAGGGCGCTGATAGCTTCGTAGTGCCCCTGTCGACTCCTTTGGTGGCTGACCAGAAGTTGCTCGAGCCGCAAGGCGAGTGCTGGCAGGTTGCCGGTTCCGCCGATCTCAACAAGTTCGAGTTGAGCTTCCGCGAGCCTTCGGTCCGCCGGGTTCTTGGTGATGCTTGCCGCACGTCGAGCGTAGTCAGACGCAGCGCGATAGGCATGGACCCCGATGGCGACTGAGGCTGCGTTCCGCATCGCCGAGGCCAACTGGCTACCACCTGCCTGCTCGGCGGAGGCGACGGCCAACTCGGCCGCGTGAAGCGCTTCTTGGCTGGCCCCTAGCTGGAGAAGCGACCTGGCCCGCAGGATTTGCCCGACTGGCCCGTCCGCCGCTGCATCGGCAAGTAGGTCGAGTGCGGACCTGTAGCCACCGGAACCGAGCACATCCTCGATTGACTCTGCAACGAGCCGAACAGCTTCGTCTGAATGACCGGCCAAGACATAGTGCTCGGCGGCTGTCTGCCAGTTTTCGCCATCGAAGTGCCGCGCGACCGTGAGGTGAAGGTCGCGGACGTAGCGACGCCCGTGGATTTGCTCCAAGTGGGCACGGAGGAAATCACGGATCAGGGGAGGAAACCGCCATCGTTCGGATCCAGCGATTCGCTGCACGAGGCCCAGCAGTTCGGCGACCTTCAGTTGGCCGAGCACATCCGAATCGCTGCCCGCAACGAGGCGCGCCCCTTCTGCTGTGAGGTCTTGAAGAACTGAGAGATGTGTGACGAGATCGGCAAGCTCAGCGGGCGCCTCGTCGAGCACCTCCTCGGCGAGGAAGTCGTAGAGGTCGCCCTGGGTGGCGCTCAGTTGGGCGACGAGGGCGCGCGGGTCGGGGTCGGGGCGCTCCTCGAGGCGCGTTCGGACAAGGCTCAGCAGGGCGGCCCAGCCCTCGGTGCGCGCCGCCAGCTCCACCGCGACGTCGTGCTCGAGCGGGATGTTGTAGGCCTCGGCGAAGAGCGCCTCCGTCTCGGGGACGGTGAAGCGGAGCTGGTCGTCGCTCAGCCGGTGGATGGCTTGGCGGCCCGTGAGGCGGACGGCCGGGAGCACCGGATCGGACTTGGCCGCGAGGAGCAGCGA
>JAKAMV010000391.1 GCA_021812735.1 Chloroflexota bacterium
CGCCGTGGTGTGCAACTCCAGTTCGGGGAGATGGATGCGGCCCCAGCCGAGGTTCTCGTTCGTCTCCAGCCGCAGCTTCTTGTAGAGCGTGGCCAGCGAGCTGACCATCACCTCGCCGTGGGCCCGCTCGCCCGCGGCCGCGGGTTCGGCGGCGAACGTGTCGAGCGGCTTGAGCGTGACCGCGAGGTCCGCCTGCGTGTAGTGGTCGACGTCGACCCGGCGGACGTAGGCCTTGCGTTCGTCCCAGTCCAGCCGGTCCACGTGGTACTGCAGCGATTCGTGCAGGTAGATCGCGTCCTCGTGCACGATCGTGGGCGCGGCGAACAGGTCGACCTCGCCGATCACGCGGGGCCGGTCCTGCGTGGTGTCGATGATCACCACGTTCTCGTCGGCGGCGCTGCGCAGCGAGATCTCGCTGGCGGGAAAGTTCTCGCTCGCCCAGTACCAGCGCCCATCGCCGGCCTGGCGCACGTGGCCCTCCTCGGCGAGAAAGGCGAGCAGATCGTCCGCGGGTGCCGGTCCGAAGCGTTCGCCGGGCCGGAACGGCAACTCGAAGGCGGCCGCGCGCAGGTGGGCGAGCAGGACGTGCAGGTTGTCGGGATCCAGGCGGGCCTCCTCCGGCGTGCGGTCCAGCACGTACTCCGGGTGCGCGGCCACGTACTGGTCCACGGCGCCCGCGGCGGCGACCAGCACCGACACGCTGACGTCCTGCCGGCGTCCCGCCCGTCCCATCTGCTGCCTGGTGGCGGCGATGGATCCGGGGTATCCGACGAGGACCGACGCCTCCAGCCCTCCGATGTCCACCCCGAGCTCCAGCGCGTTGGTGCTCACGACGCCCAGCAGCTCCCCAGCCCTCAGGCCGCGCTCGATCTCGCGCCGCTCGGTCGGCAGGTAGCCGCCCCGGTATCCCCGGATCCGCTCGCGCGGCCCGCGGCCCTCCCGCATCGCCTCCCGAAGTGCAGTCAGCAGCAGCTCGACGCTCACGCGTGATCGGCCGAACACGATGGTCTGGTGACCGGCCCGCAGGAAGGCGAGCGCCACCCGCTCCGCGAGCGCGAATGAGCTGCCGCGCACACCCAGCGCCGGGTCGAGCAGCGGCGGGTCGAGCACCAGCACGTGGCGCTCTCCGGATGGTGCCCCGCTGTCGTCGATGCACAGTGGGGCGCGTCCCGTGAGCATGGCGGCGAGCTCCGCCGGGTTGCCGATGGTGGCGGAGGAGCAGGCGATGACCGGATGGCTGCCGTAGTGCTCGCAGATCCGAAGCAGTCTGCGCAGCACGTTCGCGACGTGGCTCCCGAAGACGCCGCGGTACGTGTGCAGCTCGTCGACGACGACGTAGCGCAGCTGCTCGAACAGCTGGAACCACTTGGTGTGGTGCGGCAGGATCGCCGCGTGCAGCATGTCCGGGTTGGTCACCACGACCTGCCCGGCCGACCGCACGGTCGAGCGGACGGGCGCGGGCGTGTCGCCGTCGTAGGTGGCACAGGCGATGTCCAGCCCGGACGCGGAGGCGAGCGCGCGGAACGCGGCCACCTGGTCCTGCCCCAGGGCCTTGGTGGGGAACAGGTAGAGGGCGCGGGCGGCCGGGTCCTCGGCAACGGACTGCAGGACCGGGAGGTTGTAGCAGAGGGTCTTCCCCGAGGCCGTGGGCGTCACGACCACGGTGTCCCTGCCGGCGTGCAGTGCCCGCGCCGCCACCGCCTGGTGCGTCCAGAGGCGCTCCTGCCCGGCCGTCGCGAGCCCGCGCACGATCCGCGGGTCGACCCACGGGGGAACCTCGGCGAAGCGGGCGGGGGCGGGCGGAACGACCCGGTGGGCGACGACTGCCCGTGCCACCGCCGGATCGTCGAGGAGGCGAGACAGGATCTCTGCCACGGGCGAAGGCGCGTACAGCCGCATGCTGTCTCCCGTATGTAGCACGCATGTTCGATTTGGCGCGACCAGTGTAGCAGCGCGCGCAACCGGGCCGGGCTTGTGCCGCACTGGCGTGGCCTCTCCCGGCTTGACACGGGCAGCGCGTGCAGCTACGTTCCGCGGCGAGATGCCTGACAGCGGCGCAGACGACCTGGACGAGGCCGGGACCGGCCGGGACGGCCCGACCCGGACCGAGAGACCGGCGCCCGCGGCTGCTGCCACCGCCGAACAGGTGCGGCTCGGCGTGGCCGGGCTGGACCGGCGCACGATCGCGCTGGTCGCGAGCGTGCTCGTGGTGGGCTGGCTCGTCCTGGTCTTCGGTCGCGCCATCGCGCAGTCCAACCAGGTGAGCGGCGAGGCCGCCGCGCTTCGGGTCCAGGACGCTGCGCTCGCCCAGCAGGTCGCGGACCGCCAGGCGGAGCTCGCGGTGATCCAGTCGCCCGGCTTCCTGGCGCTCGAGGCCCGCGCGTACGGGTACGGGACGCCCCACGAGCAGGTGTTCGCGCTGCAGCCCGGGGCACCCCCGCCACCGTCGATCACACCGCTCGGTGCCGTCCCGTCTCCCGCGCCGCCCCCGACTCCGCTGGAGGCCTGGATCCACCTCCTGCTCGGCAACTGACCGCCCGCCACGCGCCGCGAGCCGGTGAGGCCGCCGCGAGCTGGCGACGCGCCGTGAACCGGCTGCGGGCCGCGAGCCGGTGAGCCGCCGCGCACGGGATGCGGTGCCTTCTTGCCGGACGGGGCCATGCTTGGTACCGTCCCCCGGATGCCCACGTCCGACGCGTCCCCCGTGCGCTCCTCGTCCGCCCCGCCAGATGCCGCAGGGGCACATCCGGAGGCTGCCGGGCCGGCCGGCACGTTTCCGATCACGCCGCGGACCGCGATCCGGCGCACCGACCGGGCCTCGTACGACCGGGCGCTGGTGCATGCCATCCTGGACGAGGCGCTCGTCTGCCACGTGGGCTTCGCCCTCGGGGGAGCCCCGTTCGTGATCCCGATGCTGCACGGGCGGGTCGGCGACACGCTCTACCTGCACGGGCTGCCGGCCAGCAGGATCATGCAGCATCTGCGCGGCGGCCCCGACGTCGCCGTGGAGGCGACGCTGCTCGATGGCCTGGTGATGGCCCGCTCGTCGTTCCACCACTCGCTCAACTACCGCTCCGTGGTGGTGCTCGGCCGGGCCCGCCTGGTGCGGGACCATACCGAGAAGGTGGCCGGGCTGCGTGCCATCGTGGAGCATGTGGCGCCGGGCCGGTGGGACGACGCACGGCGCCCCAGCGGGCCCGAGCTGCGGCAGACCCACGTGGTCGCGGTGCCGATCGAGGAGGCGTCCGCCAAGGTCCGGGTCGGCCCGCCGATCGACGACCCTGCCGACCTCGACCTGCCGGTGTGGGCGGGAGTGGTCCCGGTCCGAACCGTCCTCGGCGCCCCCGTGACCGACGGCGTCGAAGGTCGCGCTTCCGATCTGCCCCCGTACCTGGCCGCACTGATCGGCTCCGCCGGGCCCACCGGGCAGCCCGGGTGACCCGCGAGATCGACGAGCGCGACCTCGTCGCGCTGGGCGCCCCGGGCCCCGGCATGGTCGCCGCGCGCGTGGCGCCGGTTCCGCGGCCCTGGGGGCAGTGGCTCGTCAGCGCCCTCTTCCTGGGATTCCTGGTCTACGTCGCCACCCGCCTGGGCGGCGGCTCAGGCGTCCGGCTCGACCTCGCGCGTGCGCAGTGGGGATGGATCCCCGTCGCGGTCGGCCTCCACGCCGTGTCGTTCGCCCTGTACGGCGGCCTCTACCAGCACGGCTTCCGCGCGGTCGGGGTGCGCGCCAGCGCACGGCGGCTCGTCGCGGTCCTGTTCGCCTCCATCTTCGTGAAGACCGTGGTGCCCCTGACGGGTGCCTCGGCCATGGCCGTCTTCATCGACGACGCGGCCTCGCACGGCCAGTCCGGGGCACGGGCGGCTGCCGGCACCGTGGTGGTCAGCGGGATCGACCTCCTCGCCTCGCTGCCGTTCGTCGGCGCCGGTGTCTTCGCGCTCGCCGCGAGGCACCGGCTCGCGCCGTACGACGTGGTGGGCGCCGCGTTCTTCGTCGCCTTCATCGGGCTGCTCGTCGCGGCGCTGGCGCTGGCTGGGCTGCGCCCCGGCCTGCTGGAGGCCGGGCTGCGGGTCGCCCGCGTGGTGGTGAACCGGCTCGGCGCGCTGGTCCGGCGCCCGGACCTCGTGCCGGAGGGATGGATCCGCCGGAGCGCCGGGCAGTTCGCGGAGGCGGCACAGGCGGTGCCCCGCCATCCGCGCGAGGTCTCGATCGCGTTCGCGTTCAGCCTCGTGCTCCACGTCGCGAACGCGCTGGGCCTGTACGCGCTGTTCCTGGCGTTCGGGCAGCGGCCCGATCCTGGCGTGGTCGTGGCCGGGCTCGGGGCCAGCATCGTGTTCTTCGTGGTCTCGGTGGTGCCCGACGGCATCGGCGCGGTCGAGGGCGTCATGACCCTGGTATTCGTCAGCCTGGGGATCGATCCCGCCACGGCCATCCTGGTCACGCTGGCGTACCGGATCCTCAACGTGTGGATACCGGTCGCCCTGGGGTTCGTGGTCGCCCGCCAGCTGCGGCTGTTCGGCGGGCGCGGGGTCGCCGTCGCGGGCTGACGGCGCGCCCGCTGGCTCTACCGGTCGACCAGGGCCGTGCCGGGCTCGCCCGAGCCGGCCATGGCGCGTTCGGCCGCGTACGCCTCCCGGTCCAGCCGCGCGTCCAGCCTCCTGGCGCTCTCCTCCTCCGCCCGCATCCAGTCGTAGAAGATCACCAGACCCATGGCGAGGAAGCCCAGCCCGCCCGCCCCCCACATGATCGCGCCCGCCAGCTGCTGGTCGGCCAGCGCGCTGATCCAGGGCAGGTTGAGCGCGGCGTAGTGCGCGTACAGGGGCGCCGGTGCGTTCATGATGGCGACCCCCAGGAAGGCGCCCTGGGTCATCTGGAGCAGCATCATGACCAGCTTCACGGGGGGCGACAGCCGCCATGGGCTGGGGTCGCGGCCCACCATCGGCCACCAGAACAGCAGCGCGGCCGTGAGGAAGCCGAGGTGCTCCAGGTTGTGCAGCGTGTCGTTCTCGAGCGTCAGCTCGTAGATGGTCGAGAAATGGGTCACCCACAGGATGCCGGCAAACAGCCCGAAGGCCACGACCGGGTGGCTGACAAGGCGGAGCGGGCGGCTGTGCAGGATGGGGAGCAGCCAGCGCGATCGGACATCGGAGGAGGCGACGCGCAGGAGCAGGGTGATCGGGGCCCCCATCACCAGCAACGGCGCCGCCACCATCATCAGCAGCAGGTGCTGGGTCATGTGGTCGGCGAAGAGCGTCGCCTCGTAGTAGTCGATCGGGCCCTGCACCGCCACCTCGATCACCGCGAGACCGGCCAGGAACGACGCGATCCTTGCCACGGGGACGGGGTTGCCGGGGTGCCGCCGCGCGACCAGCCGCACCCCGTAGAGGTAGGCGAGTGCCGCCAGGATCGCCGGTCCCTGGATCGACAGGTCGAACGACCAGTGGTCGACGGCGTCCAGGAGCGTCGGCTGCGCGGTCGGAACCTGGTCCGCCAGTGCGTGCACCGGGACGGCGAGGAGCGCCAGGGCGGTCACGATGCCGGACAGGACCGGTGCGGCGACGGGTCGAGCCAGGTTGAGGGACGGACGCACGGATGGCTGCCTCGGAGCGGCGGAGCACGGGACGCTCCGAACGGGAAACGGATGGTAGCACCGGGCCCCGGGGATCGCGGCCGTAGCATCACGGGATGATCGATCGCGTCGTCGACCGCCTGCTGCATTCGGTCAGCGAACCCGGGCCGTATCCCCCGGCCGCACGGTCGATCCGGTCGCCGGGAGACGTTCCCGTGGTGGACCTCCTGGTGGGCACCGTCCTGTTCAGGCGCACCCTGCTGCAGCCACTCCGTCACGGCCACGTGGACCTGCCGCGCCTGCGGGCCGGTGGCGTACGGCTGGTGGGCATGTCGATCGCCACGCGCTTCCCGGACCTGCAGGGCACCCTGTCCGCTGCCCAGTTCCTGGGTCTCGGGGTCCCGCTCCGGGCCCTGCGATCCGACATCGACATCGTCCGCTTCCTGGTCGGGCGTATCGACGGGTGGGCGGCCGAGTCGGGCGGCGGCTTCGTGGTCGTCCGAACCCAACGGGATCTGGAGGCCGTCCTCGCCCCGGGCGGACCGGTGGGCGCTTTCGTGGGCGTCCAGGGGGCCCAGGCGCTGGAGGGGAAGCCCGCCAACGTCGCGCGCCTCCACGGGATGGGGGTCCGCATGCTGTCGCTGGCCCACGTAATGGACAACCCGATGGCCGGGTCGGGCACCGGGCGGCGGGCGGCCGGACTGACCCCGCTCGGTCACCGGACGCTGGTGGAGATGGAGCGGGTGGGCGTCCTGGTCGATCTTGCGCACGCGTCGTCCCCCACGATCCGCGATGTCGTCGCGGCTGCGGCGCGACCCCCGGTCCTCAGCCACACGGGCTTCGTGGAGCGGGCCGGGACCCGGAGCCGGTGGCGGCGCTACTCGGCCGCAACCCGGAACGTCCGCATCGGCGACGCCCGGCTGGTGGCGGAGGCGGGCGGGGTGGTCGGGGTCATTTACGCCACCCAGCTGCTGGGCGGCGACTCGCTGGGCACCCTCGTGGACACGATCCGGTTCGCGATCGACGAGCTGGGCGCCCTGCACGTGGGCCTCGGCTCGGACCTGGACGGGGCACTGCGGGCGGTGATCGACGCGGCAGGCGCACCCCGGATCGCCGACGGGCTCCTGGCCACCGGGGTGAGCGACCAGGACGTCGTGGCGGTCATGGGCGGCAACGCGCTGCGCCTCCTGCGGGCGACGCTTCCGCCGTGAGCGGGCCCCGTGGGGCACGGGACCCCGGCCGCGTGCGTGCTCCCGCGCTGCACGGCGCAGCCGGCCGGATGCGACCGCACGCGGCCGATTGGCGGGAGGCGCAGTGGTGGCGATAGAATCGCGCCGACCACGTGGTGGTCGACACACGGCGCCGCTCGCAGGGCGTGTCCGTGCGTATGCCCGTGGCGGAGTAGCTCAGTGGTAGAGCAGGGGACTCATAAGCCCTTGGTCGGTGGTTCGAATCCGCCCTCCGCTACCAGCCTGTCACCTCGTCGGTGGGCGGGCAGGACGTCCTGACCCTCCCTCCCCGGGGTCGTCTCCGGGGGTCGACCCTCCCCGTCCTCGTCGCGGCGGGCAGCCGGGGCCTATAATTCGCGCACGCCACCGTGGTCCCCACGGTGCGCCTCGCAGCGACCCGGAGGGTCACTCTTCTTGAACACGCGCTTCCTAAGGAACGGCATCGTCATGCTCGTCCTCGTCGTGGGGACGGCGGCGCTGCTGTACACCGTCTTCATGCCCCCCACGACCACCACCGACATCCCCTACAGCGGGGGGTCGGACTCGTTCCTCGGGCTCGTCAAGGCCGGCCAGGTCGACCAGGTCATCGAGCAGGGAACGCAGCTCACCATCACCCTGAAGGATCCCACCGGCTCGCAGCGGACCAGCCAGATCCCCGGCACCCTGGGCGACGGCCTGATGGCCGACATCCGGGCCACCTGCGCGGAACCCGGCGCGGTGGCCAACTGCGCGAACGTCACGGTGATCCCCCAGCAGGCATCCCAGACCGGCCAGTGGCTCGGCCTCCTCATCAGCGCCCTGCTGCCGGTGCTCCTGATCGGCGGCTTCATCTTCATCATGATGCGGCAGGCCCAGGGCACCAACAACCAGGCCATGAGCTTCGGCAAGAGCCGTGCGCGCATGTTCCTGGGCAACAAGACCGTGGTCACCTTCAGCGACGTGGCCGGGGTCGACGAGGCCAAGGCCGAGCTCCAGGAGGTCGTCGAGTTCCTGAAATACCCCGAGAAGTTCAACTCGCTCGGGGCGAGGATCCCGCGCGGCGTGCTCCTGATCGGCTCGCCCGGCACCGGCAAGACGCTCCTCGCGCGCGCCGTGGCCGGGGAGGCCGGGGTGCCGTTCTTCAGCATCTCCGGCTCCGAGTTCGTGGAGATGTTCGTGGGCGTCGGCGCCTCGCGGGTGCGCGACCTCTTCGACCAGGCCAAGCGCAACAGCCCCTGCATCGTCTTCGTCGACGAGATCGACGCGGTCGGCCGCCAGCGCGGCGCGGGCCTCGGCGGATCGCACGACGAGCGCGAGCAGACCCTCAACCAGATCCTGGTCGAGATGGACGGCTTCGACACGAACACCAACGTGATCGTGGTCGCGGCCACCAACCGCCCGGACGTCCTGGACCCGGCGCTCCTGCGCCCCGGGCGCTTCGACCGGCAGGTCATCCTGGACCGGCCCGACATGAAGGGTCGCCTGGAGATCCTGCGGGTGCACGTCCGCGGCAAGCCGCTCGACAAGGCGCTCGACCTCGAGACGATCGCCCGCTCCTCGCCGGGCTTCAGCGGCGCCGACCTCGCCAACATCGTGAACGAGGCGGCCATCCTCGCCGCGCGCCGCAACAAGAAGGTGATCGGCGGCTCGGAGTTCGCCGAGGCGCTCGACCGCGTCATGGCCGGGCCCGAGCGCAAGAGCCGCAT
>JAKAMV010000392.1:0-6586 GCA_021812735.1 Chloroflexota bacterium
CGACCAGCTCGATCGAGTCGGCGATCACTTCGCGGCTGACGAGGCTCGCCTTCATGCCCTCGGTGCCCATGGCGACGCCGTCGCTGACGGCGATGGTGTCGAACTCCATGGGGGTGCCGCCGGCGGCGCGGATGCCGGCCTTCACGTGCTCGGCGAGTTCGCGCTGGTTGAGGTTGCACGGCATGGTCTCGATCCAGGTCGTCGCCACGCCGATCAGGGGGCGCGCGAGGTCGTCGTCGGTGAAGCCGACGCCCTTGAGCATGGCCCGCGCAGGAGCGCGGTCGGGGCCGTCGGTGATCGCGGCGGAGTGGCGCTTGGCGGGGTCGGTCGGCTGGTCGTAGGGCAGTGGTCGTTCGGGCACCTGGTTCGCCTCCTCGGATGGTGGTCTCCATTCTATGGTCGGCCTTGGTCGGACGCCGCGTCTGGCCGGCCGGGCGCTCGGGGCATGGTCGGACGGGCGCGGGGCGGTGGCACGAACCGCACCGTGCGGTCGAGCGTCGCGAAGAGATCCTGCAGGTCGACGAGTCGCGACCCGAACGTTGCGCCTCCGGGCTTCGTTGCGGGTTTGCTGCAGCTTCGCACGGACGGATCGGGTGCTGGATGGTGCGGTTCCGTCGGGTGGAGATCCGGCCTGAGATGCGCGTGTGCCGCCGGAGCGGGACCGGCGTCTCGCCGGAGCGGGACCGGCGTCTCGCCGAAGCGGGACCGGCTCGGCGGGGTGACCGGTGCGTTGCCTGCCAAGCTGCCCGTGCGGGGCGGGTCGGGCGGCGCTGGCCCGTTTCCGCGCAGCTGACTATCGTGAGGAGACCCGCGTTGGTTGCCGACTGGCGGCGCGTGCCCGCGGGCGGCTCGCGGAACAGGTGCGTTGCATGTTCGAACGGTTGGGTTCGCTCGCGTTTCGGCTGCGCTTCGTCATCCTCGTGGCCTGGATCGCCGCGGCCGGGGCGGCACTGGCGCTGGCGCCATCTCTGGCGCAGGTCGGGTCGACCGATCAGAGCTCCTTCTTGCCTTCGACGACGGAGTCGATCCGCGCGCGGACACTGCTGGAGCGGGCATTCCCCCACGAGGTCTCGGCGGGATCCGCCAGCATCGCCTTCGTTCGTGCGTCCGGATTGAGCGCGTCCGACCGCGCCTACATCGCGCAAGTCGCCTCCTGGATCACGGGTCCGCAGGCGCCCGCCAACCTGCGCAACATCGTGTCGAGCGTCCAGACGCCCGAGTCCGATCCCCAGCTCGCCGCGATGATGCGCAGTCCCGATGGCAAGCTCGAGCTGATGAACGTCAACCTGACCGTGGCGTCGCTGGCCGGTGGCGCCGGCGGGGCGGTGGATGCGCTGCGGGCGCACCTGGCGCAAACGACGCCGTCAGGGCTGCAGGCGCACGTCACGGGCTCGGCGGGGATCAGCCTCGACTACATGAACGCGATCATGAAGGGCACCGACAGCACGCTGCTGGTGACGATCGTGCTGGTCGTGGTGATCCTCCTGCTCGTCTACCGCGCGCCGTTGGCGGCGCTCGTGCCGTTGGCGACCATTGGGGTGGCGTACCTGGTGTCGCGCGGCGTGCTCGGCTACCTGGCGAACGCGGGGTGGAAGATTTCCTCCCTGCTCGACACCTTCGTGGTGGTGCTCGTCTTCGGCGTCGGGACCGACTACACGATCTTCCTGATCTCGCGCTTCCGGGAAGAGGTGAGCCGTGGCGACTGGCACGCCGCGTCGCAGGCGACCGTGAAGCGGATCGGCGCCGTCATCACGGCCAGCGCGGCCACGGTCATCGTGGGGCTCGGCTCGATGGCGTTCGGACAGTTCCAGATGATCCAGACCACCGGCCCGGCGCTGGCCATCGCCATCTTCGTGACGCTGCTCGCCGGGCTGACTTTCACCCCAGCGCTGCTCGGCATCTTCGGGCACTACCTCTTCTGGCCGTTGCACGACCGGGACGAGTCCAGCGTCAACCCGCGCAGCTTCTTCGTCCGGCTGGCCGCCGGCGTCTCCCATCGGCCGGCCGTCGTGAGCCTCGTGTTGCTGGCGGCGCTCCTCGTGCCGGTCTCCGGGATCCCGGCCATGCGCACGGACTTCGACGCGGTCGCGGACCTGCCCCGCACGTCGGATGCGCGGGCCGGCTTCGACCTCGTAGCACAGCACCTTGGCAAGGGCAAGATCATGCCGGTCAACGGCGTCATCGAAGCGGGCAGCGGGACCGATCTGCTGGCGCCCGCCTCGCTCGTCCAGCTGCGCGACGTCACCCTGGCGCTGGCCAGGACGCCCGGCGTCCAAAGCGTGAGCAGCCTGATCGCGCCGACCGGGAACGGGAGCGTGCCCGACGCGTTCGTCCCGTCCCGGCAGCTCGAGTCGATGGCGTCGGGGTTCGCGTCCTCAGGCGGCGGCCCACAGGCGCTCCTCGAGCCGAAGCTGACCACGGCGCTCCAATCGGCGGCAGACTACGTGGGCGCACTGGCGGCGCCGTTCCCGACGGTGGCGTCCTCGGCCGCTTACATGACGGCGCAGTCCGACCTGCGCACCGCTCCGGGCCTGATCGCGCAGCTCCGGGAGAGCGCGCGTGTCTCCGCGCAGCTCCGGTCATTGAGCGCCGCCCTACAGGCGCCGGCCGCCCCGGGCGGCGACGCGCGGGCCACGCTGCAGACCGTCGGCGGCTATCTGCAGGAGCTGGTGGCGGCCTATCCGAGCACCGCGAGCCTGCCGGCGTTCACCCGGGCGCAGTCTGACCTGGCGACGTTGCAGGGCGCTGCCACGCCGGCGGCCGTGGCCGATCTCGCGGCGGCGCTCGGTTCGCTGGCCGCGTCCTTTGATGCGCAACCGAACGCCGTGCTCTTCCCGAAGAGCCTGCCGGCCAGCGCGCAGTCGACCGCGCTGGAGAGCCAGATCAGCGCCATCTTCGGCCGGCTCCCCGGCGACCTGCGCGCGCTCGCCCGGGAGTACGCGGCGCTCCCCGACGACTTCTTCATCCCCACCGCGCTCGGCGGCCAGAGCGGGGCGCAGGTGCGGTCGGCCGTGACCGCCTACCTGTCGAGCAGCAAGGCGGTCACGCGGCTCTTCATCATCACCAGCGACGACCCGTACTCCACCGCCGCGTTCGACGCGGTCCGGCGGGCAAGGGCCGTGCTCGACCCGGCCGCCTCGCGGTTCGGCGGCGGGGCGCAGGCGTTCGTGGGTGGCCCCACCGCCGAGCTTGCGGACACGCAGACGGCGCTCGACACGGACTTCCAGCACGTGGCGGTGATCACGGTCCTCGGCGTCTTCCTGGTGCTGGTCCTGTTGCTGCGGGCGGTGGTGGCGCCGATCTACTTGGTGCTGACGGTCCTGCTCTCGTACCTCAGCACGCTGGGGCTCACTTCCTGGCTCTACCAGTCGGTCTTCGGGCAGCCGGGTGTGAACTTCTTCTTGCCCCTGATGGTCTTCGTGCTGCTGGTGGCGCTCGGCTCCGACTACAACATCTTCCTGATGAGCCGGGTGCGCGAAGAGAGCGAGCACCGGCCGATCCGGGAAGGGATTCGCCTCGCGTCGGGCCGGACCGGGGCGGTGATCACGTCCGCCGGGCTCATCCTGGCGGGCACGTTCGGGTCGATGGCCAGCGCGCCGCTTGTGGTGCTCTTCCAGATCGGCGTGGCGGTGGCGGTCGGCGTCCTGATCGACACGTTCCTTGTACGCTCGATCCTGGTGCCGGCCGTGACGACACTGGTCGGCGATCGCGCGTGGTGGCCGTCTCGGGTGCGTCAGGAGCCGGGCGGCGCCACCGAGGAGGCGGCGAAGGGCCGGGTGGTCGCAAAGTAGGGAGCCAACGGGCCTACCCCAGCGTGTTCACCCTTGCCGGGTGCGCCGCTTCCCACGCCTCGATCGCCGGGAGCCGGGCGAGCACGTAGCCGATCTCGTCGGTCCCTTCCAGCAGCATCCTCCGCGCGAACGGGTCGATCTCGAACGCGAAGGTGTCGGCATCGCCCACGCGGACCGTCTGCGCCGCCAGGTCGACCGTCAGCTCCACGTCCGGGTCGGCCGCGACCCGACCGAAGAGCGCCGCGTGCCGCTCCGACGAGACCACGATCGGCAGCAGCCCGTTCTTCAGAGCGTTGGCGCGGAAGATATCGGCGAAGCCGGTCGAGATCACCGCGCGGATGCCCCACGAGAGCAGCGCCCAAGGGGCGTGCTCGCGCGACGACCCCGGTCCAAAATTCGCACCCGCGAGGAGGATCGCGCGCCCCTGCATCTCTGGCCGGTTCAGCACGAAGTCGGGGCGCGGCGTGCCGTCGGGCCCATACCGCCAGTTGTAGAAGAGCCCCTCGGCCAGGCCGGCCTTGTCGGTCGTCTTCAGGAAGCGCGCCGGAATGATCTGGTCGGTGTCGACGTTCTCGGCCGGCAACGGTACGACGCGGCTGGTGAACGCGGTGACGGGCTCGGGCATCTCAGCGGCCTCCTACCTGGACCGCCGTCCGGTCGACGAGCGGGCGCGGGTCGGCGACGACACCGGCGATCGCGCTCGCCGCGGCCGTCAGCGGCGAGGCAAGGAAGGTGCGGCCCCCTGTACCCTGGCGGCCCTCGAAGTTGCGGTTGCTGGTGCTGATCGCGTACTGCCCCGGCTCGAGCTGGTCGCCGTTCATCGCGATGCACATCGAGCAGCCCGACTCGCGCCATTCCCCACCGGCGGCGCGGAAGACCTCGTCGAGCCCCTCGCGCTCCGCCTGGGCCTTCACCTGCTGCGATCCGGGCACCACGAGCAGCCGTGTTCCCGGGGCGACGTGGCGCCCCCGGAGCAGCGCCGCGGCCTCGCGCAGGTCGCCGATCCGGCTGTTGGTGCACGAACCGAGGAAGACGACGTCGACCTGGCGGCCGGCGATCGGTTCGCCGGGGCGCAGGTCCATGTAGGCCAGCGCCCGCTCCAGCGCACGCCGTCCGGCTTCGTCGGGTGCGTCCTCGGGCGCCGGGATGCGGCCCGTGATCGGGATGCCCATGCCGGGGTTCGTGCCGTAGGTGACCATCGGCTCGAGCGCCGACGCATCGAGCGTGACGGAGCGGTCGTAGGCGGCGCCGGGATCCGACGGGAGCGTCCGCCAACGTTCAACCGCGGCGTCCCATGCCGCCCCCCGCGGGGCGTGCCGGCGGCCGTGTAGGTACTCGAAGGTCGTCTCGTCCGGCGCGACCAGGCCGGCCCGTGCGCCGCCCTCGATCGACATGTTGCAGATCGTCATGCGCTGCTCCATACCGAGGGCCCGGATCGCCTCGCCGGTGTACTCGAAGACGTGTCCCGTCCCGCCGCCGACACCGATCCGGGCGATCAGCGCCAGGATGATGTCCTTGGCCGACACGCCCGGCGCGAGCCGCCCGTCCACGCGCACTTCGTACGTCTTGGGCCGTCGCTGCAGCAGGCACTGGGTGGCGAGCACCATCTCGACCTCGCTCGTGCCGATGCCGAAGGCGAGCGCGCCCAGCGCACCGTGCGTGGCCGTGTGCGAGTCGCCGCAAACGATCGTCATGCCCGGCTGGCTCAGCCCCAGCTCCGGGCCGATGACGTGGACGATGCCGCGCGTCTCGGAGCCCATGCCGTGGAGGGGAATCCCAAAATCGCGGCAGTTGCGTTCGAGCTCGGAGACCTGGAACGCCGCCTGCGTGTCGACGATCGGCAGGCCGCGGCCGAGCGGGAGGGTCGGGATCGAGTGGTCCGCCGTGGCGACGGTGCGTTCCGGATGGCGTACCGGCAGGCCGCGCGCGCGGAGCCCGGTGAACGCCTGCGGACTCGTCACCTCATGGACGAGGTGCAGGTCGATGGCGAGGACGGCGGGCGCGCCCTCCTCCTGGAAGACGACGTGCTCCTCCCAGATCTTCTCGACCAGCGTGCGCGGGCGGGTTGTCTCGGGCATGGCTCGATCTCGTACGGATAGCGAACTGGGGCGTCAGCGTAGCAGATGCGGGAGGCGAGCCCGTCAGAGGCGAGCCCGTCAGCCGAACGCGCGCATGCGGGTCGTGCGTGCCGCGCGCGGCACGAAGACGGTCGCGGCGCCCGAGAGCACCGCAACCGCGGCGAGCACTGCAAACGCGAAGCCGAGCCGCGCGTAGTCACCCCCGATCAGCACGCCCGTGGCGAGCGGGCCGATCGCGCCGCCCGCCGTCGAACCGAACCCCCACACGAGCGCGTTGGCCAGCGAGTTCGCCCCCCGCGGCACGTAGTCGGTCGCCATCGAGAGCAGGAGCGGGAAGCCGCTGAAGGTGAACAAACCGAAGGCGAAGAGCCACGCGGTCCCGATCCACCCGCCCGGCGCGCCGAGATAGCCCAGCATGGCGGCCGCCGAGCCGATCGAGCTGGCCGCGAGCACGGCCCGCTTGTCGAGGCGATCGACCAGCAGACCGAAGACCGGCTGTCCGATGATCGCCGCCGCGTACATCGTGGTGACGGCCACGCCCAGGTCGGCGCTCACCCCAAGCCCCCGCTGCGTGGCGAGGTAGGTGGGGATCCAGGAGGCGATCCCCTGGGTGGCCGAGGAGCGCAGGAACGCAACCACCGTGAGCGTCAGGATCCCGCGGGTCAGAGCGTCGGCGGGGCGGGCAGGAGTGGGTGTGGCGCCAGCCAGCCGGCCGCC
>JAKAMV010000392.1:6596-8461 GCA_021812735.1 Chloroflexota bacterium
TTGGCGCACAGGTTCGGGAGCGGGCGCCGCGGAGGTTTCCGCCACTGGCACCCGCACCCCGAGCCAGATCGCCGCGCCGGCGGCTAGCCCCACCAGTGCGAAGAGCGCCACCGACCCGTAGTTGCCGATGACCGCCGCGGCCGCGAAGTAGAGCGAGGGGTACAACGCGCGCCCGAGGCTGCCCAGCGCACCGTTGATCCCGAGCGCCATGCCCATCGATCGATCGCGGAACGACGCCTGGAGGACCGAGGCCCCCAGCGGGTGGTAGAAGGAGCTCCCCGCGCCGGTCAGAAAGGCCGAGCCGAGCAGCGCCGCGACGAGCAGCGGCCCGCTGGTCGCCGCCAGCGCCAGGTAGAAGCCGAACAACCCCGCCGAGAGGATCCCGAGTCCCAACCCCATCAACGAAGCCGGACGCCCCAGGTGGTCGGATAGTCGCCCCACGAAGAGGCTCAGCACGGTCGAGGTCGTGTAGAAGACGAGAAAGAGCAGGGTGACCACGCCCGGCGAGACGCTCCGGTGTGAGGCCACGATCGCGGCGATCACCGGCACGAAGAAGACGGTCCCGTCGTTCGTGAAGTGGGCGAGCGAGGTGAGGGTGAGGCTGCGGAGGCGCCCGATTGATCGATCCATGGGCGCCATTGTGGCGGGCGGGGGACGTCGCTGCCGAGCGACCGGCGCGTGTGGCGCAGCCTGACTCACGCGGTCGGTTCGCCGCGCCATCGATCCGCGCCGCGAGCGCGCTGTGGACAAGCGCCGCAGTGGCGCGTAGACTGCCGGCTCAAACCGCCACTACGGAGTACCCGTTGGGCCAGACGAACACGAACCGGGAACGCGTTGCCATCGCCGTGACGGCAGATGGTCGACGTGTGCCCGTCGGTCTGCCCAACGACTCCATCGTCGACGTAACGCTTCTCGGCATCCTCCGGCTCCTCGGCCAGGGGGTGCTCTCCCTTATTAGCGGCTCCCGGCGGGAGCCTGACGGGAGACGGAGCGTGCGCCGCTAGGCGCAGACGCCGGACCGATCAGGGACCCTCGCCGGGAGGCGAGGGTCTTTCGTTTGTCCGGCGTCTGTAGGAGGCGGCAGGCGCACTTCGGGGCCGTGGGGGGATCGGTCGCGAGGCGCGCGAGGAAGCCGCGGACTCGAGGCGCGGGGTCGCCGAGGGCCGCGGGCAGAAACCAGGGAGCCCACACGCAGCGGGAGAACCGGGATGACGATCATGAGACAGGCCCCAGGCCGACACCTGCCGGGTGCCGGGACGCCGGAGGCAGCCGCCGTCGACCACGCGCGGGCCGAGATGCTCCATGAGGCGAAACCGCGGGGTCGCACCCGCATCGGCGCCGACGTCGTGTGCGAGGCGCTGCTCCGCCAAGGCGTGGACGTGATCTTTGGCTACCCCGGCGGGGTCATCCTGCCGCTCTACGATGTGCTGGGCGACTACCCACAGCTGCGCCACATCCTCGTGCGGCACGAGCAGGGTGCGGCGCACGCGGCCGACGGCTATGCCCGCGCCAGCGGGAAGGTCGGCGTCTGCCTTGGCACCTCCGGCCCAGCGGCCACGAACCTCGTGACCGGGATCGCCAACGCGATGCTCGATTCGGTCCCCATGGTGGCGATCACCGGGAACGTCGTCCCCGCCCTCCTCGGCCGCGACGCCTTCCAGGAGGTCGACATCACCGGCATCACGCTCCCGATCACCAAGCACAACTATCTCGTGCGCAACGCCGACGACCTCCCGCATGTCTTCGCCGAGGCGTTTCACATCGCGCGCACCGGTCGCCCCGGGCCGGTGCACATCGACATCACCAAGGACGCCCTCCAACAGGAGACGCGGGCAACGCATCCTGACGAAGCGGCGGTGCTCGCG
>JAKAMV010000393.1 GCA_021812735.1 Chloroflexota bacterium
ATCTCGATGACCACCTGCCGGTCGTCTAGGCGCGCGAGGGCGGCCCGCAGGCGGGTGGTCTCGGAGAGCAGGCGAGGCGACATGTTGACCTCGAGCCACCGTCCGGGCGGGAGCTGGTTTGCCGCGACGAGGGCGGCCTCGACGGTGACGAGCTCGAGCTCCGCTCCGCGGTCCATCGCCCACGCCTCGGCGAACAGCGCGTCCGGCACCGTCCCGTCGTCGAACCGGGTCAGCGCCTCGTAGGCCACGATTGCGTGGCTCGTCAGGTCCACGATCGGCTGGAACACGGGGTGGAAGGCCTGCGAGGCGATGATCGCGTCCAGTCGAGCGCGACGCTGCGAGACCCGGCGGCTGCCCTCGAGCTGCTGCGCCAGCAGCGCCGAGGCGGTGGCCGCGAACTCACCCACCGCAGGCAGGTGGTCGATCATGTGCTGGGCGTAGAGCGGGTCGCGCGTGCCGGCCACGACCACCCCGAGGAGGCCCTCGCCATTGCGGATAGGCGCATGCGCCATGGCGAGGATCCCGAGGTCGCCCAGGACGTTGCCGTACGCCCCCTCGACCGTGTGCGGCTGCCACGCCTCGGCCCACGGGCCCTGGCGCGCCCGCTCGAAGAGGTATTCGGCATGCTTGCCTGAGAGCGGGTGGCCCGCCGACATTGTCAACCCATCCGGCCCGCGTGCGGCCAGGGGCACCGCGTGGCCCGGCGCGAGCAGCGTGATGATCGCAGCGACATCCACGCCGGGGACGCGGATCAGCTCGTCGCAGATGGCGGCCGCCGTCTCCTGGGGGCCCGCGGCAGGCTGGAGGCGGGCGAGCCCCGCCGCGACTTGCGCACGCTCCCGGAATTCGTTGGCGAGACTGGACCGTGCCGCCTGCAAGGCCGTGATGTCGCGCTCGACGCCGACGTACCCGTTGACCGAACCGTCGGCACCCCGGATGGGGGCGATGGTGGCCTCGACCTCGTACAGCGTCCCGTCGGCTCGGCGATTGAAGAACCGACCGCTCCAGCCGGCGCCGCGCGCGAGTCGCCGCCACATCGAGCGGTAGAAGGCCGAGGGCTGGCGGCCGCTCTTGAGGACGCGCGGGTTCCGCCCCACGACCCAGGCGCTGGCATAACCCGACATGCGCTCGAACGCCGGGTTGACGTACTCGATGGTGCCGTCGAGGTCGCAGACCACGACGGCATCGGTGGTGTGCTTGACCGCGGCGGCGAGCCGCGCCCGCTCCCCGGCTGCGCGGACCTGGTCGGTCACGTCCTGGACCGTGCCCACCACGCGAACAGGCGCGCCCCACTCGTCGCACACGACCTGGCCCTCGTCGTGGATGTTCCGCACGCTCCCGTCGGGGCGGACGGCGCGGTAGTCGAGCTCAAACCGGCCGGACGTCCGGATGGCCTCCCGCTCAGCCGCCCGCACGGTCGCCCGGTCGTCGGGGTGGACGAACGAGAGGAACGCCTCGGGAGCGGAGGGGATCGTTCCCGGCTCGACGCCGTAGATGCGGTGCAGCTCGTCGGAGCGCAGGCTGCTGTCCGTCAGGAGGTCCCACTCCCAGCTCCCGACGTGGGCGATCCGCTGGGCCTCCGCGAGGTTGCGCTCGCTCCGGCGCAGGGCCTCGTCGAGCCGGTTGCGCGCGATCTCGGCAGAGACCTGCTCGCTGATGTCCGAGATGGTGCCGAACATGCGCACGGGCCTTCCGGACTCGTCGAGGTCGAGGGCGCCTCGTCCGTGGACCCAGCACTCCTCGCCGGTGCTGGGCCGGACGATCCGATAGCGTCGGTCGAAGGGGTGGGCGCCGCGGATCACCTCATCGGCGAAATACGCCGCCATGACCTCGCGGTCGTCCGGATGGACCAGTGTCAGCCAGCCCTCCACCGTCTTGGGGAAGTCGCCGTCGATCCCGAACAGGGCGTCGAGGCCCTCCGAGCCGATCCACTCGCCCCCCAGGAGGTCGATCGAGTAGGAGCCGATCATGGCGACGGCCTCGACCTCACGGAGCCATCCCTGCGGGGACGCCAGCGGACCCAGGGCGCTCGCGGGAGCACCTGCCCGTGTCGACCGGCGGCTGCGCAGGGTCGGCCGCTGATGTGGGCCGGCTCGGGACGCGTCACGCGGGACGCGCGGGGTACGGGTCATCGAGCCAATCGCTCGCTGTTCGAAGCAGGGCGAAGGGGCGGCAGGAGCGCGAGCCTGCGACGCATCGGGACGACCTCTGCTTCTCACCGGAACCAAGCCGTCGGACATGACGGTGCGATCTCGCACCAGCCTGCGGCGTGGACGCCGCCGACGGGATAGCTCATTGGTCAGGGTCGTGCCCGACAGGGGTCATGGGCCGAGCGGGGGTTGGTGGCGGGGTGAGGCGCGATGGTCGGCTCCAGCGGGCCTCGCGCTGCTGGCAGACTGGTCGCCGGCAGGGCGCGTCCGGCGCCCGAGCTGGGCAGGGCGCGCCAGGAGGACGGGATGAGCGGCGAGACGGGTGAGGGTGCCGCCCGTCGCCATCGCGGCGAGCTGCTCGCCGCTCTGGCCGCGATGGGATTCGGCTCAGCCTATGTCGCGACCTCGTTCGCGCTGTTGGCGTTGGGGCCGGTGCCTGCGGCAGCATGGCGCTGCGGGCTCGCAGCCGTCTTTGTCGGCGCGGTCCTCCGACTGATCCCGGCGGCTCGGACCGCGACGTTCCTGCTGCTCAACCCGATCACCGCGACGGTCCTCGCCGGCGTCCTGCTCGGGGAGCGCCCGACGCCCCTTCAGGTCGCTGGCGGCGTGCTCGTGCTCCTTGGGATGGCCGCGGCAACCGCAAGTGGCGGCGGCAGCCGGCTGCGTCGTTGACCGCGTCCGTCCGGCACCGGCTCGGCGGCCCGGACGATCTCCGCCCCGCGGCATCGGCCACGGACCTCGCCCGTCCCGCCGATGCGCGCCAGGCATCAACCCGGGTCACTGCGGATCCCGCCGATGCGCGCCAGGCATCAGCCGGACGCGAATCAAGGCCGTCGGGGCCGGATGTCGACCATCCCGATGCGTGGCGAGCATCCAAAGGCTGCGCGGCCGCGTGCCCTGATGCTGCCTGCGCATCGGCGACGCGACGGTTACCCCGGACCGGCGGGCGCATCGGCCGGAGAGGGCGCATCGACCGGCGGGCGGGCTCGACCTATCCTGTGCGGGCCCGCTTGGGACCCCTGGAGGCCCGCTCATCGAATGCGCTTCGTCAATGACCTCGTGCCGCAGTACGACCTGACCTACGCCGACGTGTTCATGGTGCCCAGCCTGTCGGCCCTCGCGTCGCGGCTGGACGTGGACCTGTCCACGCCCGACCGGCTGGGCACGACGATTCCCGTGGTCGTCGCGAACATGACCGCCGTCGCGGGCCGGCGTATGGCCGAGACGGTGGCTCGGCGCGGCGGCCTCACCGTGCTGCCCCAGGACATCCCGCTCGACGTCATCCGCGAGAACCTGCGCTACCAGAAGAGCCGCCACCCGGTGTTCGAGACCGCGATCACGCTCGGCCCGACCGAGACCGTGGGCGCGGCGCTCAACCTGATCCACAAGCGGGCGCACGGCGTGCTGGTGGTGGTGGACGACGAGCAGCGCCCGATCGGCATCTTCGCCGAGCGCGACGCCGCGGGGTTCGACCGGTTCACGCAGCTCCAGAACGTCATGAAGCGCGACCTCGTGCTCGTTGACGAGATGACCGGGCTGCCGGAGATCTTCGGGCTGCTCAACGAGCACCGGATCAGCGCCGCGCCCGTGGTGGACGGGGACCGGCGGCTGGTGGGCGTGGTCACCCGGCGGGGGGCGCTGCGCTCGACGATCTACCGTCCCGCCCTCAACGCGCGCGGCGAGCTGATGAGCGCGGTCGCGGTGGGGATCAGCGGCAACCCGGCCGAGCGGGCCCGGGCGCTGGCCGAGATGGGCGTGGACATCGTGGTGGTGGACACCGCGCACGGGCACCAGATCAAGATGCTGTCTGCGATCGAGGCCGTGCGCCGGGTCGTGGGCTCGCTGCCCATCGTGGCCGGGAACGTAGCCACCCGCGAGGGCACGCGCGACCTGCTCAGCGCCGGCGCGGACATCGCGAAGGTCGGTATCGGCCCGGGCGCCATGTGCACCACGCGCATGATGACCGGCGTCGGCCGGCCGCAGTTCACCGCGGTCATGGAGTGCGCGGCCGAGGCGGCGAAGCACGGCAAGCACGTCTGGGCCGACGGCGGCGTGCGCTACCCGCGCGACGTTGCGCTCGGCCTGGCGGCGGGGGCGGCGTCGGTCATGTTCGGCTCCTGGCTCGCCGGCACGTACGAGAGCGCGGCCGACACGCTCCGCGACCCCGAGGGGCGCCTGTACAAGGAGAGCTTCGGGATGGCGTCGAACCGGGCCGTCCGCAACCGGACGCGCACCGAGACGCCGTTCGAGCGTGCCCGCAAGGAGCTGTTCGAGGAGGGGATCAGCAGCTCGCGCATGTACCTCGACCTGGACCGGCCGGGCGTCGAGGACATCCTCGACCAGGTGGTGGCCGGCGTCCGCTCGTCGTGCACGTACGCCGGCGCGCGCACGATCCCCGAGTTCCAGGAGCGCGCCGTCGTCGGCGTCCAGAGCGCGGCGGGCTATGAGGAGGGCCGGCCCCAGCCGACGTCCTGGTAGGGGCGGCCGGTTCACGCGCGTGCGGCCCACCGGCCGGGTCAGGCCCGCGTGATACGTTCGGGCCATGCCCGCCCACCGCTTCGACGCCGTTGTCTTCGACCTTGACGGCACCCTGTGCGACTCCGAGCCGTTCATCGCAGCCGCCGCCGCCGAGGCGCTTCGGCGGCGCTACGGGATCTCGGTCCAGACGGCCGACTTCGCGCCCTTCGTCGGTGCCGGCGATGACCGGTTCATCAGCGGCGCGGCCGCAGCCCACGGCGTGGCCGCCGATCTCGCGATCGACAAGCCCCTCACATACGAGGTCTACCTCGAGCTCATCCCGGGCGCCCTCCAGCCCATCGCCGGCGTTCACGCGTTCCTCGCCCGCCTCCGGGCGGCCGGCCTCGCGCTCGCGCTGGCAACTGGGTCGGATCGGCCGAAGCTGTGCGGCAACCTCGCAGCGCTCGGGCTCGCGGAGGCGGACTTCGACGTCGTCGTGAGCGCCGAGGACGTGACCCGCAAGAAGCCCGATCCCGAGACGTTCCTCGTCGCGATCCGCCGGCTGGGGCTCGACCCGACACGCTGCCTCGTGGTCGAGGACGCGCGCAACGGCGTGCTCGCGGGGCGGGCCGCGGGCTGCGAGGTGCTCGGGATCACGTCCTCCCAGACGCCCGACGCGCTGCTCGACGCCGGGGCGCGCATCGCCGTCCGTGACTACACGGACCTGCCGCCCGAGCTGCTGGCCGATCTCGGTCTCGCCTGACCGCCAGCGAGACCTCGAGTGCCGACGTCACACCTCCAGCCGCCGCGGCGCCTGCAGCGGCGTCGAGGCCAATGCGGCCGAGATCAGCACGCAGAGGACGCGCGCGATCACGACGCGCGGCATGCGCGCGACAAGGAGGGCGAAGGGGCCCGCAGGCCCAGAGCGTCAGGAGCGGACGACGAACCCGTCGATGGCGACGTACGGGTGTCCCGGGCTCGAGAGGACCTCGATCGTCAGCGTGTGGCGGCCGACCGACCGGAAGGCGTGCCCGAAGAGGGTGACTTGCGGGACGAAGGCCGAGCGCCAGAGGCTCACCGTCGCCTCCGCGCGCCCATCGATCCGCACGAGCGCCCGGCCGCGGGTCGGACCCATCGGGCCGATCCAGGTCACCGAGTTGCCCGTGAACGTGAACGCGGCTGTGGCGCCGGGGGTCGTTGACCAGGTGGCGTTGCCGCCGCTGTAGCCCGCGGAGCGGGCGTCGCGCCAGGCGCCCCGGTAGGCGATCGCGCTGCTGTGCTCCGAGTAGGACCAGGTGCCGTGCTTCACGGGCGCCGAAGTCGGCTTGGCTGTCGGCGCGGGCGAGCGCGTCGGCGTGGCCGGGGGCGCCGGGAGGGCCATCGGCATCGCGCTGCCCATCGGGCCGATGGACGGTGTTGGGGACACCGGCGGGACAGGCCCGACGAACTCGCTGCCCGGGGCCAGGCCGAGGATGCTCAACGGCACGGAGGCACTGAGATGGCCGTTCGCGAGCCACGCCCCCGCCGGCGCGTAGGCCAACAGCCAGCTCGGGTCGCCCGGCACGGTCAGCGTCGGCGAGAGCCAGTTGCCCGCGCGGCCGGTCGCAGCCACTACGTCCGGCAACTGGAATGTGGCGGACTCGCCCGGCTTCAGGTCCGTCCGCAGCGGCGTCGCGAGGACGACCACGGGCACTGGGTTCGCGGCGACACCGGTCGTCGCGGTGACGGTCACGGTGGTGAAGGCCCGGCTCTCGGGGTCGCTCGGGCCCGTCGGATCGACCGCGGGCTGCGCGGCGATCGGCTGGCGGCCGGTGTTCGTGAGTCGCACCACGGTGCCCGTGCCGTCGGTGGTCGTCGCGAGGTCGATGCTCATCGACTGGTCGCCCCACACGCGCACGCTCACGGCCGGGATCCGCACGAGCTCGCCCTTGGGCAGGGGAGTCGCGCCCGTGTCGCGGAGCTCGAGCGAGAGCTGATACTGGCCGGGCAGGCGCGGGGCCGCGAGCGCCAGCGTGACCGTGTTGGCGCTCGAGCGCGTGCGGTCCGCGTGCACCCTCACCGGCGGCCGGTCGGCGGGTGCGGCCGGGGCGACGATCACGCCGGCGCCGACGGCGCCCGATGCGGTTGCGGGCGCGGCGGAGGAAGCCGCCGCAGCCGGCGACGGCGAGCCGGTGGCGGCCGGCGTGCCGTCCGGGGGGCTGGGCGAGTCGCCGTTGGTGGGGTCCGGGCTGGCGGACGCGGCCGCGATGAGGTCGGCGTCGAGCGCCACCGGCGTCCACGTCGCGACGAACTCGACGCCCGCGGGGAGTGTGGGGCCCGTCCACGCGACCTGGAGCGAAGCGCGGTCGCCGGTGTGCAGCCGACCCGCGACGACTGGCGCGCCGGCCCGGATGGCGGCACCGCTGAACGAATCGAGGTGGATCGAGTTGGCCACGCTGCTCACGTTCTCGCCCCAGCGGCGGGACGAGGACCAGAACTGCTGCATGCTCCGCAGCGTCGGCTGGCCGCCCCACCATCGGCCGCCGGGCTTGAGGTAGTAGTCGTGGATGAACTTCGCCGTGGCGTTGATGTTCGCGGCGTACGTGGCGAAGGCGCTGGCGTACCGGTAGGGGTCGCGGTCGTAGGCGTTGTAGCCGAACAGGTTGCGCTTGAAGCGCGCGATGTCGCTCGTCCCCCAGCCCGACTCGTGGAGCGCGGCCGCCAGCAGGAAGCGGGCGTTGACGCCGTACTTCCGCTCGGCGGCGGTGAACGCGACGCCGAGCCGGGGCAAGGGCGTGGCCGAGGCCAGGTACGCGTCGATCGCCCACGCCGAGGCGCCGCTGACCGACAGCAGGTTGGTGTCGAGGGTGATGGCGCCGCCGAGCCGGTAGTGGGTCGCCCTTGGCATGTGGGCGCTGGTCGCGGGAACGGTCAGGCCCAGGAGGAGGGTCGCGCACAGGGCGGACAGCAGGAGGCGAGTTCGGCGGAGGACGGTCATTCGTCACGGTGTGAGGCTGAGGGCGGCGTGCGCCACGCCGCGGGGTCAGCATCCGCTCGCGCCTGACCGCCCGAGCGGCGCGACGCGTGGTTTCGGTGGATGATCCGACGGTGCTCCCGCCGGGCGCATCGGTCAACCGGCCCGATTCACCCACTGGGCCCCGTCGATCGGGCTATGCGACCGCCACCCCAGCGCGCCGACCCAGGAACCGTCCATACCGCTCCGCCGCCTGCGCCAGCGCCGCCCGATCGTCTGGCGGCAGCACCTCGAACGGCTCCGGCACGATGCTGACGGCGCGCGTGCCAACCCTTCGGCCCCACGTGCCCACGACCTCGCCGTCGATCACGATCGTGGAGCGGAACATGCCGTTGCCGCCGGGGACGATCGCATCGGCGTGCTCGGGGGCGAGCATCGGGGAGCGGTCGCGGTAGCCGAGCATGTACTCGTCGAACCCCGGGAGCAGCAGCAGGCCCGCCGGCTCGGGTGCGGCGTCGGCGGCCTCGGCCCCGACCAGGTACGGGCGGCTGTCCACCTCGCGCACAACGAGCCTGCTGCCGGCGACCGCGATGCCCCTCCGCGCGTCCCGGAGCGGCAGGCCGGACCACCGCGCGAGGTCCCCGTCCAGAGCCGGCCCGTGACTCGCGCAATACCGCGCCGCCAGCTCACCCAGCGCCTCGTCGCGCTCGAGCCGGCGCGGGTTCGTCACCCACGCATCGAGCCGCGCGAACGTCTGCTGCGACCCGCTCGTGGGTCCCAGCACGAGGGTGCTGGTCTGGGCGAGGTACCAGAGGAGGTGGTAGCCGCGCTGGCCGGCCGTCGAGACGCCGCCGCGCTCGATCGCGGCCAGGAGCGCAGCGCGCGAGAGGGCG
>JAKAMV010000394.1 GCA_021812735.1 Chloroflexota bacterium
GACGCCGGCGTCAAGTCGCTCACGGTGGCCGACGGCCTCGGCTGGTTCGGCGACTGGTACAAGATGACGGGCTCAGCCTCGGACTACGTCCTCGACTCCGTCCCGGGCTTCGCGACCGCCAAGGCGAAGGCGTTCGAGCAGGCCTACCAGGCCAAGTACGGCGCCGACCCGAGCGCGGCGGCGGCCGGCCTGTCCTACGACTGGACGAACTTCTTCATCAAGATCATGCAGCAGACGCTTGCGGATCAGGGCTCCATCACCAGCGCGACACTGTACAAGGAGGCCCAGGACAAGCTCTGGACGGGCCAGCTGACCTACACCGACGGGATCATCATGTCGAGCTACGACTTCAACAAGGACTCGATCCCGGATCCCGTGGTGGGCAAGGGTCACTACATCTTCCCGGTCACCCAGTACCACAGCGGCCAGCGGACCGTCATCTGGCCGGCCGACCAGGCCTCTGGGCAGCTCCAGACGATGCCCTAGACCTCATCTGAGCAGCAACGCGCAACGGGGGCCGGCGCTCAGCCGGCCCCCTTGCCACCCAGAGTGAGGCTCCATGGCGCTCCTTGAGCTCAACGGCGTCACCAAGCGATTCGGCGGCCTGACGGCCGTCAACAACGTCACCTTCAACGTGGAGGAGGGCGAGATCTTCGGGCTGATCGGCCCGAACGGCGCTGGCAAGTCCACGCTGCTCAACTGCCTGGCCGGCGCGCTTCGCCCCAACGCGGGCACGGTCCACTTCAACGGCCAGGACACCACGGGACTGCCGGCCGACCAGATGTGCCGGCTGGGCATCGGGCGAACCTTCCAGATCCCGCGCCCTTTCCCGCGGATGTCTGTGCTGGAGAACGTCGTCGTCGCCGCAACGTTCGGTGACCCGCACTCCGAGCATCGCATGACCGCCGACCGGGCCCTCAAGATGCTCCAGTACGTGGACTTCCCACGGCCGGTGAGCACGATCGCGGGCCACCTCAACGCGGTCCAGCTCAAGCGGCTGGACCTCGCTCGAGCACTGGCCAGCCGCCCGAGGCTGCTGTTCCTCGACGAGTTCGCCTCCGGCCTGACGCCGTCGGAGCTCACCAGCGTCGCCGCGCTGCTGCGCAAGATCCGCGCTGACGGCGTGACGATCGTGATGGTCGAGCACGTCATGCGGCTGATCCTCGACCTGTGCGAGAACCTCGCAGTCCTCCAGTACGGCGAGCTGATCGCGCACGGCGATGCGTCGACGGTGGCCCAAGACGAGAAGGTCCGCGAGGCCTATCTCGGCGCCCATTACATCCTGTGAGCGGCCAGCCAGGCTCGAGGGAGACACCGTGCTCAGACTGACCGCCGTCGAAGCCGGCTACGACCTGCTGCAGGTCCTGTGGGGCGTGGACCTCCACGTGGAGGAGGGCGAGTTCGTCGCCATCCTGGGACCCAACGGCGCAGGCAAGACCACCACCCTGCGCTCGATCGCAGGCTTCGTCCCCCCCATCCGCGGGTCCATCGCCTTCCGCGGCAAGGAGCTCCGGGGCACGCTGCCCCACCAGGTGAGCCGGATCGGAATCGGCTATGTGTCCGAGACCCTGAACCTGTTCCCGTCCATGTCGGTCTACGAGAACCTGCTCGTGGGCGCCTACAGCGTCAGGGACAAGAAGGCGGTCGCCTCCACGATGGACACCGTGTTCGAGCTGTTCCCCCGGCTGCTCGAGCGCCGTGACCAGCTGGCCGGGACCCTCTCGGGCGGCGAGCGGAAGATGCTCGCAATCGGCCGCGGCCTGATGCCGCAGCCGTCACTGCTGCTCGTCGACGAGCCCAGCCTCGGGCTGGCGCCCATGCTCACGCTCGACACGTTTGAGGCGCTCAAGACGCTCCGCAGCCGAGGCATGACGATCCTGCTCGTGGAGCAGAACGTGAACACCACGCTCCGGATCGCGGACCGGGCGTACGTCCTGGAGCAGGGGCGCATCGTCCTCGAGGGGACCGGCGAGCAGCTGCTCGGCAACACCCACGTCCAGGAAGCGTACCTGGGGATCTGAGGCAGACCGATGACGACGACCCCCGCCGCCGCCCCCACCAACCTGCGCCAGGTGCCGCTCATCAGGCGGTTCATGAACTTCACCTGGCTCACGATCGGGATTGCCGCCCTGGTCCTGATCGTGTTCGCCTTCATCCAGCCGTCGATCGTGGTGGACACGCTCGTGACCGGCGGCATGTGGGCGCTGCTGGCCGCCGGCCTCGCACTCGTGTTCGGCGTGATGAATATCCCCAACTTCGCCCATGGCGAGTTCTTCATGATCGGCTCCCTGACGGCCTACTTCGTGTTCTCGCCGATCCAGGACGCGATGTACAACGACCCGAGCGGCACGGGCCTGCTCAAGATCGTCGCCCCGTTCCCGGGAATCATCGCGGCCGCCGCAGTCGGGTTCGCGGTGGGCGCGGTGCTGGAGGTCATCCTGTTCCGGCCGCTGCGCAAGCGCAGCCGCGACCAGTGGGTGATGAACACTTTCCTGCTCACCGCGGGCATCTCGGTCGTCCTCATCAACGGCGACCGGCTCATCCTCGGCAACGACTTCCGCGGCATCACCCGCTACTGGGACGTTCGGCCCCTCAACATCCTGGGCGTGTCCGTCTCGGTGGACCGAGCGGCCGTGTTCGTGATCGCGATGCTCGTGATCCTGCTGTTCTCCGTGTTCCTGCTTCGGACCCGGACCGGCCGTGCCATGCGCGCCGTGGCCCAGGACGAGGCCGGCGCCCAGATGGCGGGCATCAGCCTCAACCGGATCTTCATCCTGACGATGGGCCTGTCCTGCGGCCTGGCCGCCCTCGCCGGCGCGTCGCTGCTGTGGCTGTACCCCTCCTACCCGGACGTCGGCCTGCAGCCGCTCTACCTCGCGTGGTACGTGGTCATCCTGGCCGGCCTGGGCAACGTCCAAGGGGCCATCGTCGGCGCCTTCATCGTCTCCCTGATCCAGACGATGACGGTGTACTACGTCGGCGTCGACTGGGTGGACGTCCTGCCGACCCTGTTCATCATCGTGATCCTCCTGTTCAGACCGTCCGGCCTGTTCGGCAGCGAAGTGAAAGGCGTCTGGGAGCAGTAGTGGCCACCGTGATCGACAAGACCAGCCCTTCCCGGGACGAGGCCAAGGCGTTCGCCCGGCGCCGGATCGTGTTCGCGGCCGTCCTGGTGGCCATCGCCATCTTGATCCCGTTCATCCCGCCGTTCACCGGCCAGGACTACAAGCGCTTCCTGGTGACCGGCGCGCTGATGGCGGCCTACGCGGTCGCGTTCGACTTCACCGCGGGCTACATCGACATCGTCAACTTCGGCTTTGCCGCCTTCGTCGGCCTGGGCGCGTACACGTCGGGCCTGCTGGCGGTCGACTTGGGCGTCTCGCCCTGGATCGGCATGGTCTGCGGCGCCCTGGTGGCCGCCGTGGTGGGGCTGCTCACGGGCATGCTCACCCTGCGCCTGCGCGGGATCTACGCCGCCGTCATGGCCTGGTTCGTGGGCCTCGCCCTGATGGGCCTGGTCCGGACCCTGCCGAACATCACCCGCGGATCCCTCGGCCTCAGCACGCCGCAGCTGCTCAACACGGCCGACAACCTCCCGTACTACTACATCGTCCTGGGCATGCTGTTCCTGACGATCGGGATCCTGATGATCGTGATCCGCTCGCGGATCGGCCTCGCCTTCCGCGCCATCGGCCAGAACCTGGCCTCCGCCAAGGCGTCGGGGATCAACCCGACCCGGTTCCTGGTGATCAACTTCACGCTGTCGTGCGCCTTCGCGGGGCTGCTTGGCGGGTTCTACGCCCACTACTACGGCATCCTCACGCCGGACCTGCTGGCGACCAACCACACGGTCGAGGTGCTCGCCGTCGCGTACATCGGCGGGCGCGGCACCCTGTGGGGCCCAGCGGTGATCGCCTTCCCGCTGATGGTCATCACCGGTCTGCTCCAGGCCCAGCTCGCCAGCATGCCCGGCCTGGAGCTCGTCCTCTACGGCCTGCTCCTGATCGCGGTCATGATCTTCCGGCCCGCCGGCTTCGCGGGCCTCGTGACCTCGGCTGCCAGCCGCATCTGGAAGCCGCGGGCGGAGGCGCCCGAGACCGCGGTCCCCGCCGCCTGAGGTCTCGGGCGAGCCTGCCGGACCCGGCCCGGCTCCATGGAGGGGTAGAGAGCATGCGCGTCGCGATCGTCGGGTCGGGCCTCGTCGGCCTGGCCACGGCGTACGAGCTCTCGCGCCGTGGCGCCGAGGTCGTGGTCGTCGGCGACCGGGTCCCCGGCGCGGGGGCGTCGTCGAACAACGCGGGCTGGGTGGTGCCCGCCGAGAGCGGGCCGGTCCCGGCCCCCGGCGTGGTGCTCCAGACGCTGCGCTGGATGGCCAAGCCGGACAGCCCGGTGTACGTGCGCCCGGCGCTGAGCCCATCGTTCATCGGCTTCTTCACCGGGATGCTCCGGGCCTGCAACGCGGGCGCGTTCGACCGCGCGTTCGCGGCCACCGCGGCGCTCGCCCGCGGCACGATGGAGGCGCTCGACGCGTGGGCGGCCGACGGGCTGGCGTTCGAGATGCACGCCGAGGGCGAGCTGCGGGCGTACGTCGACCCGGCCGCGTACCGCGACGCGCTCGCCGGCCTGGCGCGGTACGAGCGGTCCGGGCTCGCGCCCGAGGCGCTGACCGGCGACGAGGCGCGTGCGGCGGTGCCGGTGCTGGGCGACGCGGTGGTGGGCGCCGTCCGCTTCCCCAACGAGCGCCACGTGCGGCCGCAGGCCGTGGTCGACGCGCTGGTCGCCCGCCTCGCCGCGCTGGGCGCCACCCAAGTGCGCGGCCGTGTGACCGAAGCGTGGGCGCTCCCGTCGGGCGGCGCGGAGCTTCGCGGCGGCTTCGGGTCACTGCGGGCCGACGCGCTGGTGATCGCGGCGGGCGCGTGGAGCGGCCGGGTGGCGCGGCTGCTCGGATCGCGACTGCCGGTGCGGCCCGGCAAGGGCTACAGCATCGACTACGTGCCGGCGCAGCTGGACATGCGCCCCGTCGTGATGCTGTCGGAGGCGCACGTGGCAGTGACGCCGCTCGAGGGCGGCACCCGGGTTGCCGGCACCATGGAGTTCGGTCGGCTCGACGAGCGGATCAGCGCGGTCCGGCTCCGGGCGGTCCAGGAGGCGCCGGGCCGCTACTTCCGCGCCTGGGACCCCGACACGCCGGCGCTGGCGCCGTCGGCGGGCCTGCGGCCGATGATGCCCGACGGCATCGCCTGCATCGGGCGGCTCGCCCCATTCGGGCACGTCTACGTCGCCACCGGCCACGCCATGCTGGGGCTCACGCTCGCGCCGCGGACGGGGGCGCTGCTCGCCTCGGCGATCCTCGACGGTGCGGACCCGCCTGAGCTGCGCCCGTTCAGCCCAGCCCGCTTCGGCGCCTGATCCACCGAGCCGCGGCGGTCGCCTCCGCCGGCCGCCGCGGCCGCCCCCTCAGCCGCGCATCCGCGCGTTGGCCGGGTCGAACAGCGGCGTGGCGCCCACCGAGGCCACCGTGACCGGGTACAGCTCGCCGACGTACTCGACCGCGAGCCGGTTGCCGACGACCGCCTCCTCGACCGGCAAGTACGCCATCAGCAGGTGGCGGCCCACCGACGGGCCGGCCGCCGCCGTCGTCACGAAGGCGTGCCGGCCCCGCCGGTCCGCGAGCACCGTCCCGTCGGGGCGGCAGATCGGCTCCCGGCCGAGCATGTACCGCTTGACGCCCGAGGCCGAGGTGTGGTCGTCCACCGTGAGCGTGCACAGCAGGCTCGCCGGACCCTGGGCGCGCTGCGCGAGGTACGCAGCCCTGCCGATGAAGTCGGCGTCCTTGACCCGCGGCCGGGCGAGGCCCGCCTCGACGAGGTTCCGGTCCGCCTCGAGCTCGTTCCCCATCAGCCGGTAGCCCTTCTCGACGCGGAGCGTGCCGCCGTAGGCCGCGAGGCCCACCGGGACGATCCCGAACGGCGCGCCGGCCGCCATCAGCAGGTCCCACAGGTGCGCTCCCTGCTCCATCGGGACGTGGAGCTCCCAGCCCAGCTCGCCGACGTAGCTGATCCGCGCGGCGATGACCCGAACCGACTCGAGGTCGACGGGCAGGCAGCTGCCGTACGGCAGCGCCGCGTCGGAGACGTCGTCGGCCGTGACCGACGCGACGACGTCGCGGGCGCGCGGCCCCCAGATCGCGAGCATCGTCCAGGAGCCGGTGACATCCGCGAAGTTGACGCCGCCCTCGGGCAGGTGGTCCACGAGCCACTTGCGGTCTGCGCTGCCGGCGAACCCCGCGTCCACGATCCGGAACAGGTCGTCGCCCAGGCGCATGATCGTGACGTCGGCCTTGATTCCGCCCGCCTCGCTGAGCAGCTGGGTGTAGAGGAGCCGTCCCGGCGCGACGTCCACCTGGCCGACGGCCATGCGCTGCAGCCAGTCCAGCGCCCCGGGGCCCGAGACGTCGAACTCCGCGAAGGCCGGATTCTCGATGATGCCAACCCGCTCGCGGAGCGCGAGGTGCTCGGCGTTGACGATCGGGCTCCACCAGCGGCGGTCCCACTCGTGCTCGCGGTCCATGACCCGGTCGCCGAACTCGGCGAGCAGCGGTGCGTTGGCCGCGTACCAGTTCGGGCGCTCCCAGCCCGAGATCTCGACGAACTCGGCGCCGAGCGCGGCGTGGCGGGCGTGCGCCGCGCCCAGGCGGACGCCGCGGTCCGACGCCCACTGCTCGCCCGGGTGGACGATGCCGTAGAACTTGGGGAACGCCTCGATGAACCGCCGCTCGACGTGGAACGGCGTCTTCTGGGTGTCGTAGAAGCGGGCGATGTTGGCGCTCGAGGGGTCCATCTCGGGCTTCCCGTCGGTCATCCACTCGGCCAGCATCCGGGTCAGGCTCGGCGCCTCCTTGATGAACATGGCCGCGCACGACCAGAGGCCTCGCACCTCGGGCGTCTCGCCCAGCAGCGGGAGGCCGTCCACGGTGAACGACATCAGCCCGTTGATGGCGTGCTTGAGTCCCACCTTCTCGTTGCCGACGATCGCGGGGTACAGCTCGAGCGCCTTCTCCACGTGGGGGTCGAAGTCCGCGGGGGTGAACGGCAGCTCGGTCGGCGACAGGAGGGCCCGGTCGTTGGACGGGATGTCCTCGGGCTGGACGGGGATCGCCCGGTGCGCGTACGAGCCGATCTCCAGGTCACTGCCGTTCTGGCGCTCGTACATCAGCGCGTCCATGTCGCGGATGACGGGGTACGCCAGGGCGCTGGGCAGATCCTCGAACTCGGGCACGGGGCCGATGTCGACCATCTGGTGCACGCCCGGGATCAGCGGGATGCGGGCGCCGGCCATGGCCGCCACCCTGGCCGCCCACACGCCGCCGGCGACCACCACGAGGTCGGCCCCGATGTGGCCCCGGGCGGTCCGCACACCCGCGACGCGCCCCGCGCGCACGTCGATCCCGGTGACCTCGGTGCTCCCGAACGTCTGCAGCGCCCCGAGCCCCATGGCCCTCTCACGCCACAGCGTGCCGGCGTACAGCGCGTCGGCGACGCCGACCGTCGGCGTGTGCAGGCCGCCCTTGATCTTGGTCGCGTCCAGGTGCGGCATCAGGTCCCTGACCTGGCCCGGCGTGAGGAGCTCGACGCCCGCCACCCCGTAGGCGTGCGCGGCGGTCAGCTTCCGCCGCAGCTCGTGCATCCGGGCCTCGGTCCGCGCGACCTCGATCCCGCCGCAGCGCGTGTAGACGCCCAGCTCGGTGTACTGGGCGATCCCGTCGAGACACCACTCGGTCATCTGCCGCCCGTAGTCCGTCGGGAAGCAGAACGACGACGCGTGGCCCGTCGAGCCGCCCGGGTTCGGGAGCGGCCCCTTGTCCAGCTGGACGATGTCGCGCCAGCCGAGGCGGGCGAGATGCCACGCGAGGCCGTTGCCGGCGATGCCAGCGCCGACGATGACCACGCGCGCGTGGGACGGCAGTGCGCTCATGTTGCCTCCCTTGCCTGGAGCGACCGGAGTCGGGTCGCCGCCCGGTCGTCGGGACCCGGCGGTCGCGGGGGAGCGAGGGGACGCACCCGCAGTCTAGGCACCCCGCTCCGCCAGCGACGCGAGATGCTCGTCATCGTGGTCCGCGGCGACGGCCAGCAGCCCCGCCACGTCGAGCCGGCCGTACGTGGCGTGGACGCCGCTCCGCGCCCAGCCCGCCTCGTCGAGCGCGGCGAGCCGGGCGAGGGCCGCGGCGCGCACCTCGGCGAACAGGGCCGCGGCCCCGGCGAGCATCGCCGCCCGCGGCTCGTCCACCGGCCCCGGCTCGGTCCACGACCAGGCCGGCTCGTCGTCGCCGCGGAGCGTGTCGAGCCGTGCCTGCCAGACGGCGCGCTCGACAGCCACCAGGTGCGCGAGCACCTGCGCCGGCGTCCACTCGCCCGCCGGGGCACCGTCGAGC
>JAKAMV010000395.1 GCA_021812735.1 Chloroflexota bacterium
GCCCCGCCCGACCCATTCCTCACCATCGCGAGGGAGTTCGGGGAGGAAGCCTTCCGCCTGCCGGGCGAATTGCCCGACGGAGCGCGATCCTCCGCCATCACGCCCGAGGACGTGACGCTCCTGGCGCTCGTTCGTGACCTAGCATCCTGCTGGGAGGTCGGGCTCGTCGGCGAGATCGTGCTTCCTTTCACCAAGAAGGACATCGACGACGGCCGGTACAGGCGGGGGTCTGACTACTATTTTGAGGGCGAGCAACGGGCCGGCCGCGATCCGATCGAGTGGGTCGAGGCGACCCCTGCCGGCCTGGCGCAGTGGCTCGCCGCGCCTGAACGGCACGGCAGAATCGGCGAATTCATGCCATTCGGACTCGCCGCGATCGTGCTGAGCTTCTACCACCGCGGATTCAGCCCGAGGGAGATCCACGAGTCGCTCGAGCCGGTCGCGGGTCAGGGCGGTCGGCACCTCCTGATGACGGCGACGCGGCGGCGCGGCGACGCACCGCCCCGGCCCGACCTGCTGCAGCGACAGCTCGGCTGCTGGAGCCGCACGTAGGTCGTCCCGCGGGGGACCTGATCAGCCGACGAAGTCGCGAGGATCCCACCCGTCCGACTCCGGCAACACGTTGAGCGCGCAGCCGCGTCGGCCATCGCGGTGGGTGGCTGATCGGGACGCCCCCCGGCATCCCAACGTCTATCGATGAACCGGGGCGAGGATGCGCGGGTCGACCGGGGTCCTCGCCGTGGTGACGAGGCTCCGCCCGTCGCGGAGGCTGACATTGGCCCGAACCGGACGTCGGTCCTCGCGCGGACCAGGCACGAGCCGCCGCTGAAACGCAGCAACGGCCCAGCCCGCCGCCGGTGACGCGACCCGGGCCCGGAGGCCATGTGGGCTGTCCCCGTCCGGTTTCCCGGGATCTGGCCGCGGAATCTCCGATTGGATCGGCCGTGCTCGTCGAGCACGATCGGGGGGGGCGCCGTGCAGGGCGCATCTAGAACATCTATTCTAATTTGTCCCGGACCGAGGCCGCCGACCACATGAGCGAGATGGACCGCGAATCGGAGCACGCGGGCGCCGACCTCCCAGCTGAGGGAGGCCGACGGCCCTGGGGCCCAGTCGTGCTGGCGCCGCGCGACACCGCTCGGCCGCGCTCGACGGGCCGGAGCGCCCTCGAGGAGAGGGCCAGCATCCTCAGCCGGGTCCTCGGCGAGGCGGCCGACAGGAACGTCCCGGTCTGGCTCGAGCAGGTCTGGCACGGCCGCCCTGGCAAGGACGCGGTCTTCCATCTTGTGGTGCACGCGGCTGGGGTTGGTCGCGCCCACGTGCGGGGGGAGAGCGGCCGCGAGTCGGCGGAGCTGGGTGCCCTGCGGGCGCGCCTCCTCGGCGCGCTCGAGGACCACTCGCCGTTCCGCTGGGCGGTCGTGTCGGCGGCGCGCCACCGCAGGCTGGAGGACAGGGTGTCGGGCGGCGCGCTCGCGCGGCTCTACCTGCGTGCCGCGGCTGGCGCTGGCCAGCCGCTCGAGGTGTACCCGATCCGGTCATCGACGATCGAGCAGGCGCTGCGCCGCCTCAAGGAGCCGACCACGGTCCGCGTGCGCATGCTGGTGCTGCCGCGGCGGCGGGGGGTCTCGCTCCGCAGGCCGACCTCGTCCCACACCTACGGGCGGCTGGTCCCCGTCGGGGCCCCCGCCCCCGGCGACCCCGACGGCCCGCTCCAGTCCGACGCGGCCGAGCTCTGGCAGTTCCTCGTCCAGGTCGAGGTGGCAAGCCGCGGCGAGGTCTCGCACGACCTCATGGCCGCGGTCGCCGCCGATGTGCGAGGGACCGGGGCGGGTTCGGTCGGCATCGTCCTCGGCGGGCATGCCGCCGCGGTGGACGCCGAGTGGCACTTGGAGGCCGGACGCGGACCAGCAGCCCCCGACGAGGTAGGCTGGCCCGCTGACACTGTCCTGCTCAACCTGCGCGAGGCGTCCTGCCTGGCGCCGTTCCCCGCGGGCCCGGATCCCGACGCTCCGACGAGCGAGCGGCTGGCCCGCGTGCCCGACCGGCTGCCGCGGAAGGGCCTGGTCGTCGGGACCGTGACCGGGACCCGGCGCCCAGTCGCCATCCCGTGGCCGGACACCTTCCGCCACGCGTTCTTGATCGGCGCCACGGGATCGGGGAAGAGCACGGCGCTCCTGAACGCGACCCTGCAGGCGATCCGCTCCCCCCGGAGGCAGGCGGTGATCGTCTTCGACCCCCACGGGAGCCTCGGGGACACGCTCCTCGGCCTATTGACGCTAGACGAGCAGGACCGCCTTGTTCTGTTCGACCCGAGCGACCCCGTCGCCCCGATGACGTTCAACCCGCTCGCGGACGGTCTGCCGATCTCCGCCGACACCGTCGTCACGTGGGCGTGGGAACAGTTTGACCCGCACAGAACCATGACCGCGGGGATGGGTCCGATCGTCGAGCAGACCCTGCGCGCGGCCCTCGCGACGGTCATGGCGCGGCCCGGCTCGACGCTGGTCGACGCCTTCGAGATCATCCAGGACGACGCCAAGGCGAAACCGTACCTGCCGCTCCTCAGGGACGAGGCGGTGATCGGCTTCTGGCGAATGCGGGCGGGCATGAACGCCGAGCAGAAGGGTCACTACTCCAACTACCTGACGTCCAAACTCTCGCCGTTCGCCCATGACCTTGTCCTTCGGAACGTGGTGGCGCGCACTTCCACGCTCGACATCCCCGGGGTGCTCGCCGACGGCAGGATCCTGCTGGTCAGCATCAGGAAGGCGGTCGTCGGCGCCGAGACGACCACGATGCTGGTCCGCCTGCTGAAGCGCTTCGTCTGGCGGGAGATCACGGCCCGTGGCGCCGGCGGAGACGACCAGGTGCCGGTCCAGCTGGTGATCGACGAGTTCATCGACTACCAGCAGCCGGAGCTCGACGCGACGATGCTCCAGGCCGGGCGCAAGTTCCACACGTCGCTGCTCCTCGCGACGCAGAACCTGGCGGCCATCGACCACTCGCTGCGCGAGGCGATCGCCGCCAACGCGGCGTCGCTGCTCGCGTTCCGGGTCGGCATCTACGACGCCCCTGCCGTGGCCTCGATGCTCGGCGACCAGTCGATCTCCGCCGACCTCACCACCCTGCCCAACTTCCGCGCCGTCGCCAGGGTCCCGCTCGCCGGTGAGCCGATGCCGCCCGTGCTCGTCGACGCGTCCAAGCCGCCGAAGGGGTTCTCGCCCGACACGCTCGAACACGGGCGCGAGATCTCACGCTCCCGCTACGGCGTGCCCTTCGCCGACCCGTCGCAGCAGGGAACGGGAGCCTCCGACGATGCTGCCGACACTCCTGGGCCGACAGCGCCCGAGGAGATCGTCGCCCTTCCCCCCGCCCCGGAAGCGGTCCTCGGGATCATCCGGGCCGCCGGCATCGCCGCCGAGCTCGACGACGACGGCGACGTGCGCGTCGTCGGCGCGCTGCCGAGCCCGATCTTCGCGATGGTGGAGGGCAGCGACCTCCGGTTCCTAGTCGGCTTCTCGTGCCGCGCGCGGACGTCGAGGGCTGCGCGCCTCGCCCTGGCGAACGAGATCAACGACCGGCTGCGGATCGTCCGGGCAACGGTGTCAAGTAGCGCCGGAGTGGAATTCGACTGGTACCTGCACCTCGCGGCGGGGATGCCAGCCAGCGCCGTCACGGACGCGCTCGCGGGCTTCGCCTCTGCCGTCCACTCCGCGCTGAAGGTGGACGCGGACGGGCGACGGATCCTGGTGACGGCATGACGGGGCGCGCACGGGACGATCCCCGGGAGGCCGGGGGGCGCGCCGGGCTGCCCGGGAGACGCGCGATCGGACTGCTCCGATGACGGCCGGCGGCGGGCCCGCGGACGGGGTCGGACGCACCCTAGGGGCTGAGGCGTTCCTCGCCGAGGTCGAGGGCCACGCTCGGCGCGCCGGCTACGGCGTTCCCGGCCTGAACCACTGGCTGCTCGCCGCTTGCTCGCACCCGTTCCTCGCCAGGGTCGTCGAGCCGGGCCTGGACGTGGCTGGGGTCAGCGCCCAGGCACGGTCAGAACTCGACGCGGGGGCGGGGGGCGCGCCACTCGCGCCTGCCGAGGTCCTGACCATGGCCGCCCGGGCGATGACGGCCCGGGGAGACCACAGCGTCAGCGTCCTCCACCTCGTCGGCGCCGTCATCGAGCGGGCCGGGCTCGTCGGCGCCAGCGGGAAAGGCGAGTCGGATGCCACGACCGGCCCCGCGGCGGGCGACAACGCCGACGCTCCCCCGCCACCGCTGGGCGCCCCGCTCGACGGACGGGGGCCCGCTCCGTCCGAGTCGGCGCCGTCGGTCCGCGTGCAGGGTCCGGGACCGACGTCGCTGCGCCGCCGACTGCGGCCCAGTCCGCGCCAGCCCAAGGCACAGGCGACGCCGTTGCTCGACGAGTGCGGCATCGACCTCACTGCGCTCGCGGCCGCCGGGCGACTCGGGCCGGTCGTCGGCCGCGACCCGGAGATCGACCAGATCGTCGGATGCCTTCTGCGCCCGAGCAAGCCCAATCCCTTGCTCGTCGGCGAGGCGGGCGTCGGGAAGACCGCCCTCGTGGAGGGCCTCGCACAGAGGATCGCGGCCGGCGTGGTGCCGGGGATGCTCGCCGGGCGCCGCGTCGTCGCGCTCGATATGGCCTCGCTCCTCCGCGAGTCGCGCTACTACGGCAAGCTCGAGGAACGACTGGCGGCGGTCGTGAGCGAGGCGCGCGCCGTCCGCGCAATCCTGTTCATCGACGAGAGCCACGCAATGGTGGCAGCCGGGGGCCGGGAGGGCTCCGGCGACGTCGCCACCCTGCTCAAGCCCGCCCTCGCGCGCGGTGAACTCGCGGTCATCGGGGCGACGACCGACGAGGAGTACCGACGGGTCGTCGCCGCCGACGCTGCGCTGGAGCGCCGCTTCGTCGTGATCCGGGTTCTGGAGCCCTCGAGGGCAGGCGTCCGGGAGATCCTGCGCGCCGTCCGCGACGCCATCGCCGCGGACCTGGGCGTGGCGGTGGACGACGCGGCGATCGACCATGCGATCCTGGTCGCGTCAGCCCGGATGCCGCATCGCCGTGAGCCGGACCGGGCCAAGGACCTGATCGAGCAGGCCGTCGCCAGCGCGCTCGCGCGGGGCGAGACACGGGTGGACCGACAGGCGATCGATGCCGCTGCGGATGGGCTCGCCGGCGTGCCCGCGGTCACCGCGGCGCGCATCGCCGCCCTCGAGGCAGAACTCCTGTCACTCGAGCTGCTGCAGGCGGGCGACGCCGAGTCGCTCACCCAACACCTGAGCCTGACGCTCGCCGGCCTCCAGGTCCATCCGGAGCGCCCCCGGGCCGTCGTCGCGGTGGTCGACGGGGTGGCCGCCGACGCGGGCGAGCGGCTCGCGTCCACGATCGCCGCGGCCGTGTTCGGGTCGGCGGATCGTGTCGTCTCGATCGACGTCGGCTCGATCACGGAGCCGAGCATGCTCAGCGGCCTACTGGGTACGTCCCAGGGTTACACGGGATATGGGAACCCGCTGCCCATCCACGAGGTCGCGAACAAGCCGCACGCCGTGGTCAGGGTGCGGAACGTCTCCGACTGCCACCAGGTCGTCCGCACCCTCCTCGCGCGGGCGATACGGGACGGGTTCGCGACCGACGCGACTGGCCGTCGAATCCACCTCTCGTCCGCGATCCTGCTCCTCGAGGCGAGACGCCGCGGTGCCACGGCTCGGGCGCTTGGGTTCCGCGTGAGCGACGGCGCGGTGCCGGAAGCCGAGTCAGCCTCCTTCGCCGCGCCGTCGGCGACCGCGCTCGTCCGCGACGAGCTCGCCAGCGAGATCGATTTCGTTGTCGTGCCCACGGCGGCGACGGGTCCCGCCGGCGCCAGGCTCGCCAGGCATCTGGTTCGCCAGCTCGCGGCCGGCTACCTCGCGGCCGGGATCGAGCTCTCGTGGGACGGGGGCGTCGAGGCGTACCTTGGCGAGCGGACGGCGCGCCTCGCCACGACCCGCCTCCAGGAGCGGGACGTGGAGCTGCAGATGGGCCGCGCCGTCCAGCCGCACCTCCGGCACGGCGCCGGCCCGCTCCGCCTCCAGGTAACCGCCTCGCCCGACGGGCTGACAGCAGTGGAGATCGAACAGCTGGGGAGAGAGTAGCCATGCTCGAGGCCGACGACCGCGGCGTCGGGCCGCCGGCCTGGCCGACACCGATACCAACACACCGGATGTCGAGAGGAGGCACGAAATGGACGGCGTTCTGGAACCGGGCCAACGAAGGCCAGACGGTATGACCGATAGGGATCGGCAGCTCGCGCTCGGCCGGGCGGCGATGCGGCTCGTCGAACTCCTCCAGGAGGACGACGACCTGCGGGCCGGCCTCGGGGCACTCCTGGACCTTCTGGGCGTCTCGCGACGCCTCGAGGCGAGCGCGCAGGCCGAGGCGCTCCTTGACGCCGATGAGGCCCCCGTGGCGGGTCCCGTCACCGCCCGTCCGGGCGCATCCGCCGCTGAGGACGTTGCCGCGGCAGTCGGGGTGGCCCCAGGGGCACCCAGGCACCGGGAGACCGACGAGGAGATCGTCCCCATCGACCGCGCCGCGATGATCGCGCTGATCGACGCCGCGAGCCAGAATGCCGCCGCGACGGCGAGTGCGCCACCGCCGCCCGTCGAGGTCGCGGCGGGCGGGGCCTTGGTCCCCGCGGCCCCCATCGGCGCCCGCGAGGCCGAGCGCGACGACCCGGACGCGGCGCTCCCGGTGATCGTCGCCCGTGCCAGGCTCAGGGCCGTCATCGCCCGCGACGTGGCCGAGCGGGCCCGCTCAGGACTTCCGGTCCCGGAGGAGCACGTGCACCGCGCCCGATCCGAGGGGGCGTCCACGTGGGTCGCGGACCTCGCCGCCCCCGACGCGGAGGCGGTCACGGCATATGCGGAATGCCTCGATGCCCTCGCCGACGCGGCGGACATGGTCGTCCTCGTGGGCCGCTTCCACCCAGACGACCGGCCGCGCAGGGCGCAGGCTGTGCGCGACCTGGCCGCGGTCCAGTCGGCCTTGCGCGTGGCCACCAGTCGGCTGCGCGTCTCGAGCGATGAGGAGCAGCTCGCGGCGTTCGAGTGGCTGCGGACGACAACCAAGGCCGAGAGGATCTTCGTCGAGCGGCACATGCAGCTCTCCGACCCCCTCGACCCGGACGACATCTCGGAGATCGCGTTTCCGCTGCAGGAGCGTCTCCAGGAACTGCGGGCGCGAGCCGAGCGCGCCGACGAGCTGCGCCGCGGCTACCAGAAGCTCGGCTACCTCGCACGCCAGATCGGCGGGGGCAAGGCCGCCCCCGGTGACGCGGCGAAGCTCGTCGACGTCGTCGAGGCCCTCGTCGGACTGCAACTGGCGCCGAGCAGCCTGAGGTTCAGGGACGTCCTCTACCCCATCCTCGACCGGCTGCCGGTCCCGGACGACGCCCACGCGGGCTACGGCCGCGTCTGGCGCGAGCTCGATCTGCATCGGGAACGATCCATGCCGACCGCCGAGGATGACGTGGAGTCCGAGGATGAGAGCGACGCCGTGCTCGCACGCGTCCGTACGACCGCGGAAGCCGTCGGCCTAGCGCGCGACGGGCTGAGCCGGGTCGTGATCCCGGACAGCGCGGTCGAGCACATCGGGGACCTGGACGCCGCCCCCGAGGCGGCCGCATGGGGCCGCGCAACGTGGCGGGCCCTGCGGGCGCTGGACGCCTACGCCGCCGACGCGCAGACCTCAGCGGGATTCCGCGACTGGTGCGAGCGGTCGGGCAGCCCGCTCGCCTGGCCACCGGGCAACAAGCGCCTCGCCATGACCGAGAGCGAGACGGTGCGGAACGCCCTCCTGCCGGAGCGCACCTTCGAGATTGACCCGCAGGTTGACCCCTCGGGGCACATCGTCATGCTGGCCCACTGCAAGATCGGGGGCGGCGGCACCCTGGTGCCGCGGATCTACTTCCACGACGATACGAAGGGCCGGACTGGCCGTGTCCACGTTGGTTTCATTGGTCCGCATCGCGAGATGCCGAATGCCTCCACAAATTGACTGAGGTGGACCCGGCAGTACCAGTCAGTTGGTCAGCGTCCCGATGAATGGGCAAGTTCCCGGCGGGCATACGAACCCGGTCTTGCTCGCAGGCTGCCAGCCGCCCAAGTGCATCGAACGCGGCAGAGTCCGCCGGTATCAACTTGGCTGGCAGAACGACTTCCGTCCGGCGGATGCGCATGTGCGACACTTGCGCCGCCCATGAGCGAGACACCCGGCGCCGCTGTGCCCACCACCCACGAAACGGCAGTCCGAGCCGACCTGCGCAACGTGGCGATCGTCGCCCACGTGGACCACGGCAAGACCACCCTCGTCGACGCGATGCTGCGCCAGACGGGCGTGTTCCG
>JAKAMV010000396.1 GCA_021812735.1 Chloroflexota bacterium
ATGCACGCCGAGAACGGCCCCGTGATCGACATCCTGGCGGCCGAGCAGGTCGCCAAGGGCGTGACCGACCCGATCGGCCACGGCCTCGCGCGCGACAGCCGGATGGAGGGCGAGGCGACCAACCGCGTGATCCGCATGGCCGAGGTCGCCGGGGCGCCGGTCTACTTCGTCCACATGTCGGCCAAGGAGGCGCTGGCGGCGCTCATGGCGGCCCGCGATCGCGGCGCGATGGCATGGGCCGAGACCTGCCCGCAGTACCTGTACCTCCATCTCGACGACTTGGGCAACGGCTTCGAGGGCGCCAAGTTCGTGTGCTCGCCGCCCCTCCGCACGCCTGACCATTCGATGGAGCTCTGGGCGGCCCTCAAGCGCGGCGATCTCGCGCTGGTCGGCACCGACCACTGCCCGTTCGACTTCCACGGCCAGAAGGAGCTGGGCCGCGGCGACTTCCGCAAGATCCCGAACGGCCTGCCGGGCGTCGAGGAGCGGGTCGACCTCATGCACCAGGGCGTCGTGGACGGCAGGTACTCCAAGGAGCGCTGGGTGGAGATCGTGTCCACCGCGCCGGCCAGGATGTTCGGCCTGTATCCCAAGAAGGGCGCCATCGCGGTGGGCTCGGATGCTGACATCGTGGTCTACGACCCCAACCGCAGGCACGTCCTCTCGGCCTCCACGCACCACATGGACGTGGACTACAGCTGCTACGAGGGCCAGACCGTCCAGGGCGGCTCGGACATCGTGATGAGCCGCGGTTCGGTGATCGTCCGCAACGGCGCGTTCACGGGCCGCAAGGGCGCCGGCAAGTTCGTCAAGCGCGCCCGCGCCGACTTCGCACGCACGCACTGACCTGGCACCGCAGCGCAGGGCAGCGCGACCCGCGACCCCCGCAGGCCCAGTCCGGCGGGGGTCGACCTGTGCCCGCGTGCAGCCGCCGGGCGCCCGGGCCACCCAGCGGAGCCGTCCTGCCGGACGACGGTAGTCTGGGTGGCAACGAAGCCGTACGGGAGCCGCGCGATGTTCGTCACGCTCGTCCACTGCCATGTCAAGCCCGAGGCGGTCGACGCCTTCATCGACGCCTGTGTCGCCAACCACGAGGGCTCCACCCGCGAACCGGGCAACGTCCGCTTCGACGTCATCCAGCTGGCCGAGGACCCGACACGCCTGGTGCTCTACGAGTGGTACGTCGACGAGGAGGCCGCCAAGGCGCACAGGGAGACGCCCCACTACCGCGCATGGCGAGAGGCCACGGCGGACATGTTCGCCGAGCCGCGGGTGGGCGTGCGGTATGTCGGGCTGGCGCCCCAGGTGCCGCAGCCGTGACCGCGCCGGGCGTCGCGGCCGCCGGGGCGATCGGCGAGGTCGCAGTCGGCCGGCTCCCCCGCATCACGTTCGGCGCCGGCTCGTTCGCCCGCCTGCCGGCGATCGTCGCCGCCCATGGCCGCCGGGCGCTGCTGATCCGAGGCGCGCGCTCGCTCGAAGCCAGCGGCCGGCTTGACGGGCTCCGCGCTGGGCTGGCGGCAGCCGGGGTGGCGCTCACGGGCGAGTCGGAGGTCGCGGGCGAGCCCTCCCCCGCCGTGGTGGACGGCATCGCGTCGCGCCACCGGGGCCGCGGCGTCGACGTCGTGCTGGGCATCGGCGGCGGCTCGGTGCTCGACACCGCCAAGGCGGTCACCGGCCTGCTGCTCGTGGACGCGCCGGTGGCGGACTTCCTCGAGGGCCTGCCCGGCGCGCGGCCCTGGCCCGGGCCGTCGGTGCCCATGGTCGCCGTCCCCACGACGGCGGGCACCGGCAGCGAGGCGACGCGCAACGCGGTGGTGAGCGAGCGCGGGCCGGCCGGTTACAAACGCTCCTTCCGAGACGAGCGCCTGGTCCCCGCCGACGCGCTTGTGGACCCCGATCTGCTGGCCGGCCTTGCGCGGGCCAGCGTCGCGGCCAACGGCATGGACGCGGTCACGCAGCTGCTCGAGTCGTACGTCTCGCTGCGCGCCGGCGCCTTCACCGACGCGCTCGCCCTGGCGGGCCTCGCCGCCGCCCGGGACGGGCTGCTGGCCTGGCACGCCGACCTGGACGGGCCCGGCGCGCCCGCCGCCCGCGAGCGCATGGCGTGGGCGGCCCTGCTGTCGGGGATCTGCCTCGCCAACGCCGGCCTTGGCGCGGTCCACGGGCTCGCCTCGCCGCTGGGCGCCCAGTTCCCGGTCCCCCACGGGGCCGCATGCGGCGCGACGCTGGCGCTGGTCACGGAGGCCAACATGGCGGCTCTGGACACGCGCGACCCGACATCTCCGGCCCTGGCGCGGTATGCGGCGGTCGGGCGCCTGCTGGCGCGGTTGCCCGAATCGGCCTCCGACGCGACGGCCCGAGCATCCCTCGCGGAGAGACTCCGCGACTGGTCGGCCGCGCTCGGCGTACCGGGCCTCGCGACGTGGGGTGTCACCCTCCCCGTCATCCCCGGCATCGTCGCAGACGCGCGCGGGAGCTCGATGCGCACCAACCCGATCGTCCTCAAAGACGAGGAGCTGGCCGCGATCCTCGAGGCCGCGCTCTAGTTGTGCCGCCGCACCGGACGCTACCCGCCGGGCCAGGCGGGGGCGCCGTCGGCGCCCCCCTGGGCATCGTCGCCCGGGTCGCCCGAGCGCGTCCGCCCGACGATCGCGGCGGCGAACCCGACCACGAGCAGCGTGCAGGCGGCCGCGAGGCCCAGCGCAAGCAGCTGCGCGGCGGACAGCATGCCGACCACCGCCGGGTCGCGCCAGGTGGCGGCCACGAGCGCGCGCGCAACCGCCCACAGGCCGACGGCCAGGAAGAACGCCGCGCCGTTGCGCCTCCGGAAGATGCCCACCGCCGTGAAGAACCAGGCGATCCCGCCCGCGAGGACGGTCGCCAGCGCCTCCATCGCCTGGGCGGGCCACGCGGGGATATCGGGCGCCAGCGACCCCCACGGGCCGGGCCCGGCGTACCGGGTCGCGAGCGAGAAGTCCGCGGGCACGCCCTGGCCCGAGCCGCCGAACACCATGGCGAGCTTGATCAGCCCCAGCAGCACCAGCAGCGGGATCGCCAGGGCGTGCAGCCAGCGGCCGAGGGGCGCGCCCAGCAGCGCCGCCACGATCGACGCGGTGATCGTGCCGCCGACCACGCCCATCGAGAGCTCCAGGCCGCCGCGGGTGACGTCCAGGAGCGCACCCGGGTTGGCCGTGTAGTAGTCGAGGTGGATCAGCGCGTAGCCGAGGCGGCCGCCGGCCAGTGCGCCGGGCAGCGCCGCGACGGCGATGTACAGCAGGTCGTCCTCGCGCAGGTGGTTGGGACCAGGACGGTCCGGGTCCGGCGACGGCCAGTCGGCGGGCGCCGCGACGTCGAGCGGCGTGCTGCGGGCGGCGGCGAGCGCGATCAGGAGGACCGCCAGCACGGCGGCGGCGCCGATGACCGTCTCCCAGCGGACGCTGATCCCGGCAACCTCGAAGGTCGCGGGGAACTCGAACGTGACGATCGCCGAGAGCGACGCGAGGGTCACCACGAGGCCGGAGTCTACCGTGCCGAGGTCGCCGGCCGCGCCCGGGCGCCGTGCCGTGGCCGCCTGGGCGGGCGTCCGGGGATCCGACGCGGCCCTCGGCTTGCCTCGGCCAGCCGGGCGGGGCCGCGTCGGCTGCGGGTCAGCGGTCGGGGCGCGTCGGCTGGACCAGCAGCAGGTCGGCCTGCGGAGCGCCATTGCGGTCGTCGAGCGTGACGACCATCCAGCCGAGGACGCCAGCATTGACCGCATACCACGCCGGGACGGTCGCGTGGCCGTGCGGCGACACGGGGACGGCGTCGCCGGTGGACTGCGCCGGGGTGAACGGGTTGAACGGCGCCGACCGGCCGGTGAGGTCGGCCATGCCCGTGAAGCCGTCAGCGGCGGCAACCTGGTAGCTGAACGAGCCGCTGCCCGGCGTCAGCCCGAGGTCGCTCGCGAGCGCCGGCAGCAGGAGTGTGGAGCCGTTCGCGGGGGCGTCGGCGTACCACGCGTCGACCAGACTGAAGCTGGCGTCGAGCACGAGCGACACCTCGATCCCGTCGTAGGCGCCGGCGAACGCCAGGCCGTGGTCGACGCCGACCACGTAGCGGTCCGGCAGGCCGTCGTTGTCGGTGTCGATGGAGATGTCCACCTCGTGCGGGGCGGCCGAGGAGAAGCGGTCCCACATGTTGACCGCGAACTGGACGCCGCGGTCGTTGGGATCGGGCGTGCCGGTGAGGAGCTCCGCCGGCATCGCCTGGACCCCCACGGCGCGGACGTCGGTGCCGTCGGCCCCGTCGCCGCGCTGGTCGGTGATGCCCAGGGCGTAGACGTCGGCGACGCCGGTGCGCACGCCCTCGTTGCCGAGCCGGAGAGCGGCTGTCGCCGTGCCGCCGCCCGGGCGTGCGCTGAACAGGCTGGCGCCGACGTCCGACACTGCCCGCGGCACGAGCAGGTACGGCACGCGGAGCGTGGACACGCCGGCGACCTCCTGGCTCGGCGTCGCCGTGACCACCCCGTCGAGCTCGAGGAGGCCGGTCGAGTCGCCGGTCAGGGACCGGTCTGCCGACGGCAGCGCGGCCACCTGCCACCGTGAGAGCGAGGCCCGCACCATCACCCTGGCAGTGCCGTGCGCCGGGACGCGGACCGTGGACGGGTGGACCGAAACGAGCGACGAGCTGGCGCCCAGCGTGTAGGTCGCCGCGCTCGAGGAGGAGTTCGCCAGCGTGATCGCCTTGGTCTCGGCATACCCGCCCTCGAGCTGCTCGTAGCCGAAGTCCAGGCTCGCGGTCTGGTCGCTCGTGGTGGCGAGCGTCTGGGTGGCCACGGCGCGGTCGGCCCGGATCACGCCGGAGCCTGAGCGCGTGACGTCGTACCCGATGATCGCCGCGCCCGAGGCGTCTGCGGTGTTGACGAGCGCGGCCTTGACCTGCAGCGGGCCCCAGTCGGGGTGCACCTCCCGGACGAGCGCGGCAGCCCCGGCCGTCATCGGAGTCGCCATCGAAGTGCCCGACTTGGTGGTGCCGTTCCAGCCGCTGCCCTCGAGAGCGGAGAACAGGTTGACGCCCGGTGCCGCCACGTCCGGCTTGAGCCAGGAGTCGCCCCAGCGCGGGCCGGACGACGAGAAGTCGGCGGTCTGCTGGTACGTCGGGTTGGGCTGGGATGGGGCCGGGGCGAGCGTTACGGTGGCGCCCTCGTGGGCGAGCAGCGTCGCCTGGGCCGTCTTGTCAGTCCCGACCACCGGGATGGTGAACAGCTCGGGCTCGTAGCCGATGAACGTGGGCAGCTCGCCGGGGCTCGTGTCGTCGCGGTTGATGACGATGACGCCGATCGCCCCGGCGGCCTGCGCGTACCTGCCCTTGTCGACGAACGCGCACGCGCCGCGCTTGACGGCGACGATCGTGCCCGCGGTCGCCGCGTCGAAGTCGGACGGGGAGCAGCCGGCCGCCACGCCGCCGCTGCCGTCGGCCAGCACGTGGAGCGGGCCGCTGATCGGCAGGCTCGGATAGGCGTCCTGGTTGTTGGCCGGGATGGCGGGGCCAGCGCCCTGGATCGTGGCCATGGGCACCATCGGGAAGGCGTCGAGCGCGGCCACGGAGATGGCCGACGTGGCAGTGGCCGGCGAGTCGGAGATGTACGGGACGGCACCGGCGTTGCCGGCGGCCGCGACGACCACGACGCCGTTGGCGACGAGGTTGTCCACCGCGACCGCGTCGGGCGAGTCGGCGCTGCCGAACGACCCGCCGAGCGAGAGGTTGACCACATCGATGCCGTGCGCCTGGGTGGCGTTGTACGCGGCCACCCACTCGAGGGCGTCGACGACCAGGTTCGTCGAGCCCTCGCAGCCGAAGACCTTGAGCGCGACCAGCTTGGCCTCGGGCGCCACGCCGGGACCGACGGTGAACGCCGACGGGTCTGTCAGGGTGGAGCGGTCGTACGGCCCGGCGTAGCTGCCGTGGGCGGCCGTGACGCCTCCGCCGGCGATGGTGCCCGCCACGTGCGTTCCGTGGCCGCCGCAGTCGAGCGGGTCGGGGTCCGGCGCGGGCGTCGGCGAGCCGCTCGCACCCAGCGCGTCGTAGTCGTTGCCGGCGAAGTCGTAGCCGGCGACCACCTTCGCGGTCGGGAACGAGTCGGGCTCGACGACCGTGGGGTCGTTGGCGGCGTAGGCTGCGGCCGTGCCCGCGCCCCCGAAGTCAGCGTGCGTGTAGTCGATGCCCGAGTCGATCACCGCGATGGTCTCGCCCGCGCCCGCGACGCCGGCATCCTGCCACGCGGCCGGCGCACCGACATACGGGATCGCGACGGTGTTGTCGATCGTGTAGATGGGCAGTGACCGGACCGCAAGGACACCCGGGAGGGCGGCCATCTGCGCGAGCTCGGCGCCCGTGGCCTTGACCCGGAGGCCGTTGTAGGCGTACTGGTAGCCGGCCTCGACCCGGCCGCCGAGCGAGTGGACCGAGCGTTCCACGCCGTCCTGCTCGGCCCGGATCTGGCCGGCGCGACTCCGCTGCTCCGACTTGGTCAACCCGGGGACGGCGGTCGCGGGATCGCCGGAGAGCTGCAGCACCGCGGTCTCCTGCCGACTCGAGTCGGCGAGGAACGGCCGAAACGCCGGGTCGATCGTGCCGGCCGTCACCCGCTGGAACTGCCGCGTGGGCCCGGAGGCAACGGCAGGCGACGGCATGGCGACCGCCGCCGCCATCGAGGAGGTCGCGAGCGCGACGGCGATAGCCCTCCGGTTCATGGTCCTCCCCCAGGCGTCGCCTGGCCTCACGCAAGCAGCTGCCGCGCCGGAGGCGGGTACAGGGATGCACGGGCACGCGCAGGCTGCCAGCCGTTCCCCCGGCTGGGCCAAGGGTAGCCCGGGGGACCTTACGCAGGCCCTGTCCTCGCGCCCCGCCCGCCGACGAGCGCGGTGCGCCGGCGCACCGTGGCGTGCCCGCAATCGCGCAGCCCCCGGATCCGCCCGGGGGCTGCGATCGGGCTGCTACGGGCTCAGGCCGGGATGGCCTTCACCAGCTCGCGGACCGCGCTCGCGGACTTGTCGAAGGCGGCCTGCTCTTCGGCGGTCAGCTTGATCTCGAACACGCGCTCCATGCCCTTGCGGCCGAGCACCGCGGGCACGCCCACGAACAGGCCGTCCACGCCGAACTCGCCCTTGAGCATGACCGCGCACGGCAGCACGCGCTTCCGGTCGCGCAGGATCGCGTCCACCATCTCGTGAGTCGAGGCGGCGGGCGCGTAGAACGCGGAGCCGGTCTTGAGCAGGGCGACGATCTCGGCGCCGCCGTTCGCGGTCCGCTCCTCGAGGGCCCTCACGCGGTCGGCCGGCAGCAGCTCGGTGATCGGCACGCCGGCTACGGTGGAGTAGCGGGACAGCGGGACCATCGTGTCGCCGTGGCCGCCGAGCACGAACGCATGGACGTCTTTGACGGACACGCCCAGCTCCATCGCAATGAAGGTCCGGAAGCGAGCGGAGTCGAGGACGCCGGCCATGCCGATGACGCGCTCGCGCGGGAAGCCCGAGGCCTGCATCGCGACGTGGCACATGACGTCGAGCGGGTTGGTGACCACGATGATGACCGCGTCGGGCGACACCGCGGCCGCTGCCTTCACGACGCCGCCGACGATGCCGGCGTTGGTGGCGATGAGGTCGTCGCGGCTCATGCCGGGCTTGCGCGGTATGCCCGAGGTCACCACGATGATGTCGCTGCCGGCCGTCTCGGCGTAGTCGTTGGTGCCGATCACGGCGGCGTCGTGCCCGACCACGGGCGCGGCCTCCGCGAGATCGAGGCCCTTGCCCTGCGGCAGGCCGTCCCCGATGTCGACGAGCACCACGTCGGCGAGGCCCGCCTCCGCGATGCGCTGGGCTGTGGTGGCGCCGACATTGCCGGCGCCGATGACGGTGACCTTGTTCCGGGCCATGGGGCGATGCTCCTCGCTGGGCGGCTTGCGGGCGCGGGACGGGCGCCGGTTGATGGGTCAGGCCCGATTCTAGGCGGGCGGGCGGACGCGCCGTGGGGTCCGGGCGACGCGCCGCTGGGCTCAGCCCTCGGCGTCGAGGTCGGGGTCCACCGGCATCGGGCCGGCGTCGCGGACCGCCTCGGACACGCCGTCGGCGTACTTGGCGAAGTTGCCGTGGAACAGCGCCGCGATCCTGCGGGCGGCCTCGTCGTAGGCCGCCGTGTCGGCCCACGTGTGGCGGGGCACCAGGACCTCGTCCGGGACGCCCGGGACGTGCCGCGGGACGGCTACTCGGAACACGGGGTCGGCGGCGAACTCCGCGCCGTCGAGCTCGCCATTGATCGCGGCCCGGACCATGTTGCGCGTGTGGTTGATGTTCATCCGGTGCCCGGTGCCGTACGCGCCACCCGTCCAGCCGGTGTTGACCAGCCAGACCGGGACGTCGA
>JAKAMV010000397.1 GCA_021812735.1 Chloroflexota bacterium
CGCGTGGCTCGACGCCTGGGGCCTGGCGGGTCCCGTGGCGGACGGGCTGCGGGGGCTGGGCCTGGACGACGCGGCGCTGGGCCGGGTGCTGGACGCGCTGCGCGTGCTGCTCGCGATGCCCGACGCGGAGACCGTGTCGGCGCTGTGCGAGGACGGCCCCGCGGAGGGCGCCGTCGAACCCGTGGCGGGGGCCGGTTCCGTGGCGGGGGCCGGTTCCGTGGCGGGGGGCACGCCCACGGCGGGTGGGACGGCCACGGCGGGTGGCGGCGCCCTGGCGGCGGGCGAGCCGCGTGCCGCTCGCGAACCCCCGGTGGCCCTCGGCGCGGCGTCCTGGTTCGCCGATCCCACGACCGCCGGGTACCTGGGCGTGAACCAGTACGGCGGGGTGACGTGGTTCGACCGCGACGCGTTCGACCGCCTGGTCCGCTGGTCGTTCCTGCTCCAGCTGGTCGAGTTGCGGCTGCGCCTGGCCCCGGATGAGTCGTTCGGGGCGGCGGCGGTGCGGGCGTTCGAGCTCGCCCACGAGCTCGAACGCGCGAGCGACGCGTCCGGTTACCAGGTCGACCGGCTGCTCGAGATCACGCGGCCGGGGTCCCCACCCGCGGGTTCGCAGGCACCGGGTTCGCAGTCGCCGGGTCCGCAGGCGCCGGGTCCGCGGGCGGCCGGATCGCCTTCACCAGGCACGCGCTGACCCGACGCTCGTCGCCGGTCATGGCCGCTGCGACGGCGGTGGCGGGGTTGCGGGTGCCGGCGGCGCGGGCAGTGCCGATGGAACCGGTGCCGCGCTCGAGCCCGGGGCGGCGCTGGCGCCTGCGCCAGGACTTCCCGACGGCGCCGGGCTGGCCGCTCCCGGGCCACTGAACAGGGAGCTCCAGGACACCGTGCAGGACGTGCCCGCGGGCGGGAGCAGCCAGTTGGTCGTGCTCCACGGGAAGGTTTCCTCGAGGTTGTAGCCCCCGTGGTTCTCCAGGCCGGCGCGCGCCTTGGCCACCCACGTGTCCAGGTAGGGCTGCCATTGCGGAAGCTCGGCCTGCGCCAGGACGCCGGTCGCCGGGATCCCGGTGGTGCACTGCGCCGGCAGGACGTGGCCCAGCCCGTCGGTCAGGTAGGTACCGAACGGCTTGGGGCGGAGCGCCAGCAGGGTCGCGGGATCGTTGAAGCCGGGGATCACCCAGCTGGTGGTCGTGCCGAACGGGCAGCCCGGGCCGTTCACGTCGAATCCGTACCCGGCGAACTCGCCGAAGTTGGCGCAGACCTGGGCGGGCACCAGCTCCGCGGGGCGTGGCCAGTCGATCGCGGGCCACTGCTTGAGCTTGATCGCGTCGGACATGAACTGGTGCCACAGCACGAGCGGCCCGACGTTCGACTGGAACGCCGAGTTCATGGGGCTGTTGTCGGCGTTGCCCAGCCAGACGCCGGCCACCATCTGCGGGACCATCCCCACGGTGTACAGGTCGCGGAAGTTGGCCTCGGTACCCGTCTTGACGGCGGCGGGGCGGCCGAGGTCGGCGAAGGGCCCGTCCATCCAGCCGCGGTTGCGGTTGGCGTTGTCCTGCAGGACGCTCAGGAACTCCCAGGCGAGCCCGGAGTTGACCACCTGTGTCTGCGTCGGCGCGGGCGGGAGGACCACGCTCCCGTCGGGCTTCTGGATCCGCAGCAGGTCGTTCTGGGTGACCCGCAGCCCCAGGTTGGATTCGGTGCTGTACATCTCGACCATGTCGGTGAGGTGCACGGAGTGCGTGCCGATGGCCAGGGAGGGTCCCGACTCGCCGGGAGCGAACGGCACGGTGAGGCCCAGCCGGTAGGCCATGTTCTCCATGGCCGGCACGCCGCCGTAGGCGAGCATGGCCTGGATCGCCGGCACGTTGCGGCTCTCGCGGATCGCCTGCCGCACGGTGATGAGGCCGTTGTAGTCGTGCTCCGAGTCGACCCCCACGTAGCCGGGCGCGAACTTGATCGGGATGTCCCACAGCGCGGAAGCGTCGGTGAGGTGCCCGTACTCCATCGCCGCCAGGTACGTGATCAGCTTCCAGGTGGAGCCGGGTGAGCGCAGTGCCACGCCGGCCGAGTCGAACTGGCCCTGGACCTTCGGGCTGTGATCGGCCGGGTTCACCGACCCGACGTAGGCGAGGATCTGCCCTGTCGCCGGGTCCTGCGCGACCAGCGCGCCGTTGTTGACGTTCAGGTTCGCCGGGAGCTTCGCCACGAAGCTCGTGACGTCGTGCTGCGCAATCCGCTGCAGGCCCCAGTCGAGCGTCGTGATGACCTTGCAGCCGCAGGAAGCCAGGACGCCGTAGCCGCCCATCAGCCGGCTGGCCTCGGCGATGACCCGGTCCGTGAACCAGGGGACCGGTGGGGCCGGCAGGCTCCAGCGCTTGAGCCCGAGGCCGTGCGTCTCGGCCGTCGCGCGCTGGGCGGCCGTGATCGCCCCCGTTGAGACCATCGCGTCCAGGACCTGGTGCTGCCGCGCGGTGGCCTGGCGGGGGTGAAGGAACGGGTCCAGCCCCACCGGCGCCTTCGGGAGCCCGGCCAGCATCGCCGCCTGTCCCAGGGTCAGCTTCGACAGCGGTTCGTCGAAGTAGTGGCGCGCCGCGGCCGCGACCCCGTAGGCCTGCTCGCCGTAGTACACGGTGTTGAGGTAGAGCTCCATGACCTGCTGCTTGGTCAGGGCCCGGCTGGCCTGGATGCCCAGCAGCGCCTCGCGGATCTTGCGCGAGATGGTGGGCTGGCTCCCGGTGATCAGCAGCTTGACCAGCTGCTCGGTGATCGTCGAACCGCCCTGGAGCGGGCCGCCGGCCACGTCGTTGAGCGCCGCCCGCGCGATGGCCGGCACGTCGATGCCCGGGTTGGTCCAGAACCCGCGGTCCTCGATCGCGACGGTCGCGTTCACCAGGTCGGGCGGGATGTTCGCGTACGTGACGTAGTCGCGGTCCTGCGTGTAGATGGTGGCCAGCACGTGCGTGCCGGTGCGGTCGTAGATGCGCGTGGTCTGGGGAAGCGACGCCCGCGACAGCCGCGCGATGTCGACCACGCTCGGCGACGTCAGGGCCTGGAACGTGCCTGCCCCGGCGATCGCCAGGCCGGCCCCCGCCAGGAGGAGGCCGGCGATTAGTACGACGAGCACGGCGGCGACGAGCCCCAGCCAGGCGGACGAGCCACCACGGCGGCGCCTGCGCAGCGTCGCGCGCGCGATCCCGACGCGGCGCGCCGTACGCCTGTCGCCGGGCCGAAGACCCATGTGGTCGTATCCCTCGTCCGTGGAGTCGTGCCCCGAGCGTGCCGTGCCTCGGCCGACCGGAAGGTCGCGCGCACGGTCACACCGGTCCGCGGCGGTACCGCGGACCTCGATCGTGGATCGCGCGGCCCCTCAACCGCGACACCTGCACGAGCCGTGGCATATCAATCAGGCTCCCCACGGCCGACCGCTGCCGGACACGGCCCGGCCCCGCGGCCGCCGGACACGGCCAGCCCCACGGCCGTCGCGCCGTTGCAGCACGCCCGGGCTGCGTGCCGGTGGAGATGATGTGACCCGGGGGCGCACACTGTACGCAGGGTCGTCACGGACCGGGCTCGCTCGCGCGATCCCGGGTGCGGCCCCGGAGGACTCGATGTCGCTGCCGTACCGATCGCGCCGCCAGGTGGCGGGCGTTCGTGCGCGCGCCGTCACGGCCCCGGGCGGGCCTCGTGGCGCGGGCGCGGGGCGGCACCTTGCCCGGCTGCGCAGGGGTCTCCCGAGGTTGACCCTGCTGCTGCTGATCACCGCGCAGCTGGCGGACCTGGCGACGTTCGGGCTGGCCGTGCGCGAGTCCGGCATCGGTGGCGAGGCCGGTCCGCTCCGGATCGTCTACTACGTGGGCGGTTTCGGCGCCGTCGCCTGCGCGAAGCTCATCGGCGTGGCGGTGATGCTGGTCATCATTCAGCTGTACTCGCGGCGAACGGGCGGCGGCCGCTCGCTGGCGCTCGTCGTGGCCGTCATGGGCGTCCTCGGCGCGTTGACCAACGTGATCGCGCTCCTGTAACGGCGGCGGTCAGAACGGCGGCCAGGGGATCGCCGGCCGCTCCGGGTCGGGCTCGGGGAAGCAGCCGGTCGAGAGCAGATGCTCGATCCGGTGACCGACCGCGCGGACCTCCCGGGCGGCCAGGAGCTCGCGAAGACGCGCGCCGAGGTCGCCGGCCAGCGCCGTGCCCAGCCCTTCGAGCGTCGTGCGCTCCGTGCCGGCGATCGGCGATCCGCGCCAGCCCCACAGGATGGTCCGCAGCTTCGGCTCGGCGGCGAAGCAGATCCCGTGGTCCACTCCGTGCACGTGCCCACCGGGCACCGGGAGGAGGTGGCCGCCCTTGCGGTCCGCGTTGTTGACCACGGCGTCGAAGAGTGCGATGGGGCGGAGCCGCTCGTCCGACCGCCGCACCAGGTCCACCACGTCCACCGCCTCGTCCACGTCGACCCAGAGCTGCACCATGCCGGGTCCGAACGGGCCGTCGCGCAGCAGCGTGGGGGGCGCGACCGCCCAGCCCGCCGCCTCCGAGACCAGGAACGCCGCGTACTCGCGGTTGGCCAGGGTCCCGGCCGGGAAGTCCCACAGCGGTCGTTCGCCGCGCACGGGCTTGTAGACGCAGGCCAGCTCGACTTCGGCACCATCCGGCCCGGGACCGGCGACGTGACAGAAGAGGGTGGCGTTCGACGCGTCCGCCAGGCGGCCGACCGGACGCAGCCGGCCCTCGCGAAGCACGCGAAGCGCGTCGCCCCCGTCCATGGTCAGTGGATGTGGCCGTTCCTCCGCGGGCAGAGGTGGCCCTCCGGGTTCAGCGGGAGCCCGCAGAACGGGCAGGGAGGGCGGCCCGCGGAGACGATCCGCAGCGCGCGGTCCACGAAGATGCGAGCGGCCTGGGCGGGCATGCGCACCCGCAGCATGTCCGGGCCATCGGGCGCGTCGTCGTCCTCGTCGTCGTCCTCCTCCTCCGGCTCCTCCTCTCCCTCCTCGAGCTGGGCGCGCGCCTCCACGACGATCTCCCGCGCCTCGCCGTCCCATGCGAGCACCATCGATCCGACGCGGAACTGCTCGACCAGTGGTTCATCGAGCGGGGCGACGTCCTGCGCGCCGTCCGGCAGCTCCTGTGGCACGTCGACGCCGCGGCGTCGCATCTCCTCGAGCAGCTGGCCCATGCGGTCGGCCAGCACCGAGACCTGCTCCTTCTCCACGATCACGCTGACCACGCGGGGCCCGCTGCGCGCCTGCAGGAAGAAGGTGCGGTGGCCCGGTTCACCCACCGTCCCGGCGGTGAAGCGATCGGGCGTGTCGAAGCTGAAGATGCGTCGAGGCATCGGTCCTCCGGTGGTGCGGGCGCTCCCGCGTCGGTCGAGTCTACCCTGCTCCGCCCGCGCCGCCCCCGACGACGGCATCCGGCGAGCGACGGCGTCGCTTCCTCTGCGGGAGCAGGTCGTCGATGCTGCCCCCGTTGTCGTTGATACGCACGACGGACGGCCGCAGTTGCGTGTAGCGGACCACGCTGAGCGAGCACGGGTCCACCTGGAGGCGCTGGAACAGGTCGAGATGCATGCCGAGGGCGTCCGCCAGCAGGGCCTTGATGACATCGCCGTGACTGCACAGGACCCAGGTCGCGTCGGCCCCCAGGCGCGCGTTCCAGTCCCGCACGGCGTCCACCGCGCGCGACTGCACGGCCCGCAGCGGCTCCCCGTGGGGGAACTCCGCGGCGGATGGGTGGACCTGGATCACCCGCCACAGTGGCTCCTTGGCCAGCGCCTTCAGGTCGCGGCCGGTCCAGTCCCCGTAGCGCACCTCGCCGATCCGTTCGTCGGGCTGGACCTCCAGGCCGCGCCCCTCGCCCAGGATCGACGCGGTCTCGACGCAGCGCTCGAGCGGCGATGTGACGAGCGCGGCCAGGGGGACCCGGGCAAGTCGGTCGCGCAGCGCCCGGGCCTGGCGCGTGCCCCGTTCGTCGAGGTGGAGGCCGGGGGTCCATCCCGAGAGGGTTCGGCCGGTCGCGGCGATCAGGCCATGGCGGACCAGGAGCAGTGTCGTCACGCGTCCATGGTACGTGGGCTGCGGGTGGGTGCCCCCGGCGCCTGCCACCGGTGCCTGCCCGGCGGCGCTATCCTCGGCGGGTGCCCAGCCCGGACGAGCCGCGCTACCCATCGGAACGGCGGCGCGGTCGCGCGCGCCGGGCGGCAGGCGGCCGCCCTGGATCGCGGCCCGTCGATCTTGGCGGCGAGCCCGGACGCGGCAATCCCCCGGCCGTGCTGCCCGGCCGTGCCGGCGAGCCGGCGTCCCGCGACCCCCTGGCCGACCAGCTCGCGGCCATCGTGGGACCGGAGCACGTGCTCACCGACCCGGACCTCCGGGCCGGCTACGAGATCGACTGGACCCGGCGCTTCGCGGGCCGCGCGCGCCTGGTGGTCCGCCCGGGCAGCACCGCGGAAGTCGCGCAGGTCGTGCGTGCCTGTGCCGCGGCCGCGGCACCCCTCGTGCCACAGGGGGGCAACACGGGGCTGGTCGGCGGCGGCGTGCCGAGGGACGGCGAGGTGCTGCTCAGCCTGCGCCGCCTCGACGAGCTCGGCCAGGTGGACGCGGCGGCGATGGAGGTCACGGCCGGCGCGGGCGTGACGCTGGCGCGACTCCAGGCGCGCGCCATGGAAGCGGGCCTCGCGTTCGGCATCGACCTGGCGGCGCGGGACTCCGCGACGGTGGGCGGGATGATCGCCACGAACGCCGGCGGGGTGCACGTGCTCCGACACGGCCCCATGCGCGCACAGGTCGTCGGGATCGAGGCCGTGCTCGCGAGCGGCGACGTGCTGTCACGGATGCCCGGTCTCGCGAAGGACAACGCGGGGTACGCGCTGCCCCAGCTCCTGGCGGGGAGCGAGGGCACGCTCGCGGTGATCACGGGAGCGCGGCTCAGGCTGGTGCCGGCACCGGCGCATCGCGCCGTCGCGCTGGTCGCGCTCGCGACCGGCCCCGACCACGTTCGCGGTGAGTTCCGATCCCCCGAGGCTCGCGCGACGGCCTCGGCGGTGGCGCTGACCGGTCGGGCACGCGCGCGGCTCGCCTCGCTCGAGGCGGCCGAGCTGTTCTTCGAGGATGGGCTCGCCCTGGTGCTTCGCCACCGCGGCGGCGCGCGTCCCTTCCGCGACGAGCAGGCCGGCTACCTGCTCCTCGAATGCGCGGCGGATGCCGACCCTGCCGACGGGCTCGCGGAGCTGCTGGCCGGAGCGCCCGAGGTCGCCGACGCGGTGCTCGTCTCCGATCTCGCCGGGCGGCGCCGGCTCTGGGACCTGCGCGAGAGTCACACCGACGCGATCGCCGCGGAGGGGATCGCGCACAAGCTCGACGTGAGCGTGCCGGTGCCGCGCCTCGCGGAGCTCGTCGAGCGGCTGCCCGGCGCGGTCGCCGGCGCCGGCAGCCCCGGGGACGGCTCCCGCATTTCCGCGGGACGAGGCTCCCGTCCGGGCGAGACCGCGGAGCAAGCCGCGGGTGCGGTTCGCCTCGTCACCTTCGGCCACGTCGGCGACGGGAACCTGCACGTGAACCTCCTCGGCCCGGCGCCGGACGACGACGCGCCCGACGACGCGGTGCTGCGGCTCGTCGCGGAGCTCGGAGGCAGCATCAGTGCCGAGCATGGCGTGGGGATCGCGAAACGGCGCTGGCTGGGACTCTCGCGCGCCGCCGTCGACATCGCGGCGATGCGAGCGATCAAGCGCGCCCTGGATCCTGCCGGCCTGCTGAACCCGGGGGTGCTGTTCGAGGACGGCGCTCGCTGAGGCACGCCGCCCCAACCAACCTACCCGTTCGAGCAGGTGCCACCTACCCGTTCCGGCGTGCCGATCGGCACAATGCCCGCCGGGCTAGGGGCCGCTCGGCCCTTGAGCGGGAACCCCACAGATTGTTCACTTCCACATCGAGGCGCGGCTCCCGGATCCCCCCTCCGGACGCCGCGCCCCTGCTGTCTCTGCCGGCCCCACCGCCTCCCCCGGCGCCGCAGGACGCGTCGCCTTCCCGTCGGGGGCGCTCCGGCCCAGCTGGCGCTACGCTGGCTGCATGACAGCCGATCCGTCCCGCGGCGCGCGACCCGCCGCTCCACTCCAGGTTTCCGGCGATGCTCCCGGGTCGCCCGGCATCGCTCCCACGTGGTCGAGCAGCGCGAAGGACGCCGTGGGCACCTCGCACTATGCGAGCAGAGTCTGGTTCACGGTCGGGCACGGGATCCTCAACGAGGTCTACTGGCCCCGCGTCGATCGCCCGCAGATCCGCGACCTGGGATTCATCGTGGCGGATGACGCCGGCTTCTGGAGCGAGGTCAAGCGCGATGCCGAGTCGGACGTCCGGTACGTGGAACCCGGGATACCCGCGGTCATCGCCGTCC
>JAKAMV010000398.1 GCA_021812735.1 Chloroflexota bacterium
CCGGAGCTGCGCCGTGGGCCCGCGCCGGGGGCTGCGGGCGGGCTCGCGCCGTGGGCCTGCGCCGGGGGCCCGCGCCGGGAGGGCCAGCCGGCCGATGCGGGGCGGCCCCAGTCCGCCGGGCGCTCAGCCCGTCGGCACGCGCCAGGTCACGACGCCCACCGAACCGGCCGGACCCTCGGCGAGAGTCCAGGCCCCGTCGCGATTCACGACCATGTCCCGGAGCGCCGACCGGAAGCGCTCGTCCTTGCCGCCACCCTCCACGATGAACAGCTGGCGGCGGAGGAACGCGGCCAGCGCGTCCACTGAATCGAACGAGCGCGTCGACCGCTCGACGCGCACGGCATCGGCCCGGCGGCCGCGGGCCTCGAGGAGCGCCAGGAGGTCCGGCAGGGCGGGCAGGGGCACCCGCTCCTCGCCGTGGACCCGCGGCCAGAACGGGTCGGCCACGGCACCCGGGCTGCGGTCGGTCATGACCGCCACGCAGCGCTCGCCGGCGGCGGCCTCCATCGCGTCGAGGAACGGGCCGATCCGCTCGATGTCGTAGCCCACGTGGGCGATGAACGCGACATCGGCCGCGGGCAGGGGTCCCAGATCGCCGAGCGCCTCCGGCCAGCTCCCGGGCACGATGCGCACGTTGGCGATCCCGTGCTCGTCGATGCCGGTCCGCAGGGCGCGGCGCATGCCGGCCGACGGCTCGACGGCGATGACGCTCCTCACACGCAGTGCGAGCGGCAGTGCGTAGCGGCCCGCCCCGGCGCCGATGTCGAGCCACGTGGACTCGGGCCGCGCCAGGGCCTGCAGGACGTCGAGCACCGGCTCGTCCGTGCGGCGGGGATCGGCCACGAACAGCGACGTCACCGGGGCGTAGAAGTCGGGCGGGATGGACTCGCGCAGCCGCTCGGCCTGCTCTCGGTTGGCACGGACCCGGTCGGACCAGACGGCCTCGAGGTCGGCTGCGGGCGCGGGCGCGTCAGGGGTCATCAGGAGTCCTCGCGTGTGGCAACACGGTCGCCGGCTTGAGCGTTCATCGGGGATCATCGGGCGCGGCGGCCGCCACCGCGGCAAGGTCGGCGGGGGTGTCGACGTCCGGGTTGGCGCCCTCGACGCGGACCTCGTGGACAAGCTCCCGGCGGGCGGCGAGCAGCGTCCCCAGACCGCGGTCGCCGTCGAGACCCGCCGCCAGCGCCCACGCCGAGCGCCGGACGAGCACGGGGTTGGGGGCGGGATCGGCGGGATAGCGCGGGCGGATGAACAGGGCGTGCTCGGCCCCCGGCGCGGCGGCGGCCGCGATCACGCCACGGATGACCGCGGGCTGGACGGCGGGCTGGTCGCCGAGCAGGACGAGCACCGCATCGGTCCCGGGGACCTCGGCCGCCGCGTCCAGGCCGACGCGCAGCGAGCTCGACAGGCCGTCCTCCGGTCGCGGGTTGACGACGCGCCGCTCGCCCCGCCAACCGATCGCGCGCTCGATGTGGTCAGCGTCCGTCCCGAGCACCACGACCACATCGGCGACCCCGGCTGCAGCCAGCGCGTCGAGCGCGTGCTGGAGGACCGGTCGTCCGCCGAGGGGCGCGATGAGCTTCGGCGAGCCGAAGCGCGAGGACGCGCCCGCGGCGAGCACCAGTGCGACGACCGTCACCCGGCCGCCTCCCGCTCGCGGGCGAGGTCGCGCATCGGGCGGCCTGCGCCGCCGCGCCGCTCGGCGACCACCTCGGCCATGATCGACAGCGCGGTCTCGGGCGGCAGCCGCCCGCCGAGGTCCAAGCCGATCGGGCCGCGGAGCCGGTCGAGCTGCTCCCGCGCCACGCCGGCGTCGAGCAGCCGCGCACGCCGATCCGCCTGCGTCTTGCGCGACCCGACGGCGCCGACGTACCGGCAGCCGCGGCGCAGCGCCTCCACGATGGCCGGCTCGTCGAACTTCACGTCGTGGGTCAGGACCGCGACCGCGTCGGCCGGCCCCAGGCCGATCTCGTCGGCCACCTCGTCCGGCCAGCCCACGATCAGGCGGTCGACGTCGGGGAAGCGCGACGCCGTGGCGAACGCGGCACGGCCGTCGATCACGACGGTCTCGTAGCCGAGCGCAGCGGCAAGCTGCACGAGGGTCCTGGCCACCTCCACCGCGCCGACCACCACGAGCCGCGGCCGGACCGGGTACGCCTCGACGAACGCCTGGCGGCCGGCGACCTCGACGGTCCGGCTCGTGTCGTGCGCCAGGAGGTCGAGCGCGGCCTTGACGAGCTGCTGGTCGGCCGCGGGATCGCCCAGGGTGCCGTCGATCGTCCCGTTGTCGTGGACGACCAGCGGCTGCGGGGGCGGCTCCCCCGTCCCCGGCTGATGGGCGCCGAATGCCGGCGGCGGTGCGTCGTCAGGGAGCAGCGTCACCACCGCCCGACCGCCCGACCGGCCGCGGGACGTGTCGCGCGCCGCATCAGCCGCCTCGAGCGGGACCAGGGGCTGCACGAGGACGTCGATCGTCCCGCCGCAGGCAAGCCCCACATCCCAAGCCTGCTCGTCGCTGATGCCGTACCGGATGACGCGCTGGCGGCCGTCACGGAATGCCTTCGCGATCTCCTCGGCCGCGGCCCCCTCCACGCAGCCGCCCGAGACCGAGCCCGCCAGCCGTCCGTCGGCGGTCACGAGCAGCACGCCGCCCTCCGGCCGCGGCGCGCTGCCGAAGGTCCGGACCACGACGGCGCGGCCGACCCTCGCGCCCTCGGCGGTCCAGGCGTCCAGCTGGTCGAGCAGCTCGCGCACCGCGCTACCTCCCCTTGCCGAGCGGCCGCGGCTGGTCGCGCGGGATCGGCGGGCCGTCCACGGTCGGCGGCGTCGTCGCGTCGGGCGCCTCCAGGCCCATCGACGGGGCCACCGTGGTCGCGTGCATGACGGCGGCGCCACGCCGCGCGGTCCCCAGGGACGTGCCCGCGAGGATCTGGCCCAGACGCTCGAGCGAGGCGAGGGTGCCGGCCGGCAGGAAGTCGTCGATGTACGGGAAGGCCGCCCGCATGCCCGCGGCGAGCGGCTGGTAGCCCGGGGAGCTGGCCAGCGGGTTCAGCCACACCAGGCGATGGCAGTTCCGCCGCAGCCGGGCGGTCTCGGCGGCCACGAGCGCGGGGTCGCCGCGGTCCCAGCCGTCCGACACCACGATCACCACGCCGCTCGTCCGGAGCGTCCGGCGAGCCCAGTTGTGGTTGAACTGGCGGAAGCTCTCCCCGATCCGGGTGCCCCCAGCCCAGTCCACGACCGTGTCCGCCACGCGGGCGAGGGCCCGGTCGCGGTCGCGGTCCTTCATCACGCGGGTGACGCGGGTGAGCCGCGTGCCGAAGACGAAGCTCTCCGTGCGCACCTCGTTCTCGCGCGCGAGCGCCTGGACGAACCGCAGCAGCAGGCGCGAGTGGCGCTCCATGGAGCCCGAGATGTCGCACAGCACCACCAGTTGGCGCGGCGCCTTGACCGGGCGGCTCCACACCCAGTCGGTCAGCTCGCCGGTGGCGAGGTTGCGCCGGTACATCGCGCGAGGGGCGAGTCGGCGCCCGTGCGGGTGGAGCTCGTGGCGGCGGGTGCGCCGACGCTCGAGGCGGGGCTTGAGCAGGTCGACGAAGCGCTCGGCGTCGCGCAGCTCGGCGCCCGTCATCCGGTCGAAGTCGCGGTGCCGAAGCACCTCGCCCTTCGACCACGCGTCCGGCGAGATGGTCTCGCCCTCCACCTGCGCTCCGTCCTCGACGTCGAGCGTCTCCTGGATGCCCAGCCGCGCGAGGTCGGCGAGCGTGGATTCCTGGCCCTCGGCCGCCTCGTCCGAGGCGCCCGGCTCGCCCTCCTGCTCTCGGTCGGCGTCTGGGTCGACCGGGGCGTCGGGACGACCCGGCGCCAGCTTGCGGCCGCGGCGCCGCCAGAACATGGCGAACACGCGGTCGTACACCTCTCGATCGTCGCGGCGCCGGACGAACAGGGCCTCGCCGGCGTCGCGCACCTGCTCGCGCCGGCCGAGGTCGATCAGGCTCAGGGCCCGCGCGAAGTCCATCGCGCCGCCGAGGTCGACCGGCAGGCCGGCGGCCCGCAGCGCACGCCCGAAGCCCACGGCCTCGGCGAGCAGGCGGCGTCCGTCGACGACCTCCCCCGTGGGGGCGAGGAGCAGCGGGGACTCGGGCCTCACCAGCATGGGCGCACTGTGCCACGCATCGCGGCGGACCGCGCGCCAGCCCTACTCCGGAAGCACCCGGAAGCCCAGGGCCCTGGCGTTCGAACGCATTCGCTCGTCCAGGCTGAGCAGTTCGAGGGGACCGGTCGCGGCCCGGATGACCAGTGCACTTGCGAGATGGATCGCGTCGAGGGTGCGGATGGCGTCATCGGGAAACGGAGCGCGAGCACGCGTGACCACGGGCTCGCCGATCGCTTCCACGGCCCACGCTTTCGCCAGCTCGGCAAGACGCAGCCGCAGCCGCTCGGCATCGGCGGCGTTGGCCGACCGGTGGCGCACCAGCCGATGGAGCGATCGGTCGCACTCGATCAGGGTGAGATCCGAGACGACCACCTCCGCCGGGGGCAGGAGGGCATCCGCGACGCGCTCGCTCCCCGGCTCGTCGAGCAGCCACGAAAGCACGGCGCTGGAGTCCGCGTAGATCGTCACCGGTCGCCACGCTCCAAGTCAATGAGGTCCTGGACGGTCAGTCCGCCCATGTCCAGCTTCGGCCGCGGGCGAAGGTACAGGTCGGGGTCGTGGGGCCGCGTTGGCAGTCGCAGCTCGCCGCGACGCGCCAGCTCCAGGAGCCCGGGGTGGACGTCGCGCCGCTCCGGCCCCTGGCCGGGCGGGACGAGCTCCGCCACCACGCGCCCGCGGTCCGTGATGACCACGACGTCGCCGGCCTCTGCCTTGCGGACGTAGAGGCTGAGCCGATTCTTGAGCTCGCGGATGCCGACAGTCTCCATGGCGGCAATGTAGCCTCATGAGGCCACATTCGTCAATCGACGGCGGGGCGGGGCGCGGCGGTCGGGTGCGCCATCACAGCACGGTCGCGGGGCAGCTGCGGGCGCGGTACCGCCTGTTCGTGCCGGTGGGGCCGCGACGGCAGCCGCCGTGCGCCTCACCGCGAGCGCCTGGCCCGCCAGGCCAGGATGAGCCGACCCAAGACGAGGGCCACGACGATCCCGAGCCCGTCGATCAGGACGTCGCGCACGGACGGGTCGCGCCCCGGCGTGAAGCCCTGGTGGAACTCGTCGGACGCTGCGTACGCGAGGGCGAGCACCGCGGCCCAGACCACCGCGGGGCGGGCGGCAGTCGTCGTCGCGAGCGCTGACCACAGCAGCAGGGCAAGCGTCCCGAAGACGCCCATGTGGCCCAGCTTGCGGACGATGAGGTCGAGCCGGGCGTCGGGCACGAACCGCAGCTCCGGCGTCGCGGACAGCCAGAAGATCAGCAGCGCCCAGACCGCGACCGGGACCCAGGGGACAAGCCGTCGCATCAGGCGGGCCCGCGGTCGTCCCGGCGCCGGACGAACACGGCCTCGGCGAGCAGGCGGCACCCGTCGACGACCTCCCCCGTGGGGGCGAGGAGCAGCGGGGACTCGGTCACGGGCACAGACTAGCTGTAGTTCAGCTAGCCGACGCGCGGAAACGCGCCGCGGAGCCGCGGGCTGGACCGCCGCGCCGCGAAGCCGCGGCCTGCCGGAGCCGCTGCTATCCTACCCGCGCCAGGGTTCTGGTCTGCGCCACGCAGCCTGGGGGGTCCCGCGCCCTTCGTGATCCGGCGGCACCTGTTCGCGCTTCGACTGCTGCTCCTCGCCGCTGACCTGGTCATCGCGGTCGTGATCTTCCGCGTGCTGGGGCAGCTCCGGTTCGGCGACGCGGCGTGGACCACCCTATGGCAGGCGCTCCACGTAAACGGCGTCGAGGGGGCCGTCTTCTACGCGGTGGGCTGGATCTCGATCCTGTGGTTCCTGGGCCTGTATCAGTTCCGCGTCCGCTGGACCGTGTCGGGCGAGTTCAACGACATGCTCGCGGCCAGTTTCATCATGGCGTTCAGCGTGATGTCGTTCCTCTACCTGGCCAACCTCGCCGTGAGCCGGCTGTTCATCCTGGCCCTGCTCGTGTGCCAGCCCCTTGTCACCGTCGCCAGTCGGCTGGCGATGCGCCGCGGCTTCGAGTGGGCCCGCCGCCGGGGGCGCAACCGCTCGTTCATGGTGATCGTGGGCGTCGGGCAGGAGGCGCAGGACTTCGCCGACGCCGTCGAGCGGCACGCCGAGCTGGGTATCGCCGTCGTGGGCCACCTCCGGGCGCCCGGCGAGGACGACGAGGTCACCCGGCCGATCCTGGGCGAGGGTGATGAGCTGGGCCGGGTGCTCCACCAGACTGTCGTGGACGAGGTGGCCGTCTGCGTGGCGCCGCGCGCGGGCGACTGGGCGCAGCCGCTCATCCGGCTGGCGGCCGACGAGGGCAAGCGCGTCCGCGTGCCCACGCGCGCGGAGCCCCGCGCCCTGGACCTCGCGGTGGAGGAGCTCGACGGCCTGTTGGTCCGCTCGTATGTCAACGGGCCGACGAGAATGCTCAGCCTCGCCGCCAAGCGCACCATCGACCTCGCCGGCGCCGTCGTCGGCCTCGTGGCGCTGAGCCCGGTGTTCGCGGTCACGGCGCTGGCCATCCTGGTCAGGGAGGGGCGGCCGGTCCTCTACGAGCAGACCCGCGTCGGTCTCCACGGCCGACCCTTCCAGCTGCACAAGTTCCGGTCCATGGTCCGCGACGCGGACGAGCGCTTCGCGGAGGTGGCCCACCTCAACGAGCGCTACGCCATCGCCTACAAGGCCGCCGCCGACACGCGGATCACGCCCCTGGGCCGGGTCCTCCGGTCCACCAGCATCGACGAGCTGCCCCAGCTGTGGAACGTCCTGCGCGGCGAGATGAGCCTGGTGGGGCCCCGCCCTCCCCTGCCCCGCGAGGTGCGCGAGTACGACATCTGGCACCGCCGCCGGCTGTCGATGAAGCCCGGCATCACCGGCCTGTGGCAGGTTGAGGCGAGGGGCGAGGCCGATTTCGACAACTGCGTCCAGCGGGACCTCCAGTACATCGACGGCTGGTCGCTCGGCCTGGACCTGCGGATCCTGGCCAAGACAGTGCCGGCGGTCGTGGCGAGAACGGGCAAGTGAGGGCTCCCGCCTGCGTATTCCGCCCCGGCGTCGCTCGATTCTCGCCTTCGGTCAGCACGCGTCCGCCGAGGCCACGGCGAGCCGATCTGGTCGGCGCGTGACCCACCCCATCCGCCCGCAGTTCCGCCCCAGAACAATGCCCAGGATCCGCGGCAGCACGGGGCGGCAAGCCGACGGTCGGCGAGTAACACCCGGCCTCAGCGCGCCGAATCGATCGTGGTGGCGTCCCGAACAGACCCGTGGAGCCGTTACCGAGCCACCCGCCTCGCGACGACCACCATCTTGTTTCCGAATCGGCCAAGCAGAGCGTTCGTGGCGCGCCACGCCGCCTTCGCCAGCGGGTATACGACCGGGAGGCTCAGCAGCGTGCTTGGCGTCCCTGGTTCGTGCCGGTACAACATCGCGTAGCGTCTGGCCGATGTCACGACGAATCCATTGGGCTGCAAGGCATCCGCGAGGTCAGCGATCCGCAACCGCGCAACCCGGTTCCCGGCCGGTTCGCGGTCGAGCGCAAGTCCGGCGCGCACCGCGAGGCTGGTCGCGGTCGCACGCGATGGTTCGCTGATCGACACAAAGGTCCTGGCCACCCGACACATCTCGTCCAGTCCGATTTGGGGCGTGGCGAGGTGATGCAGACCGTCGTGGACGGTCACTGTGTCCACGGTCGCGTCGCGAAACGGTAGCCGATCTACGTCCGCGACGATCGAGAGAATCGGCAGGTGGAAGCGCTGGGCTCGAGCCGCGGCTCGACGGGCGGCGCCTAACGAGATGTCTGCGGAAATCACGGTCGCGCCAGCACGCGCCATGAACTCGGCGTCGAGGCCCGAGCCACCGCAGACACACAGGACGGTGCTGTTGGGGAGTGATGTGCGGAACGGCGCCATAGCGAGTCGGAGTTTCTCGGCAAGCAGGAAACGGTGCCAACGTGGCGTCCCCCGAGGGCGTACGGTCTCGAATTCCTCCGACCGGGGACGATCGAAGTGGCTCGCCTGCGTGGCCTTGTGGTCGATCTCATCGTGGTCGATCTGGCCATTGCCGGTGTCGTCGATCAGCACTGGGATGCCGTCGATGATTGGATAGGACCGACGACACCCGGCGCACTGGGCGCCGGCATCCGCCCACGAGAGATCCGCGTAGCATGTCGGACAGACGAGGAGCGTACGCATGTCCCCCGGCGGAGAGGCGAGCACCGGTCGGCCGGCAGGGCCAAGATGATTCTCCAACCTCTCTCCGTCGATCATCG
>JAKAMV010000399.1 GCA_021812735.1 Chloroflexota bacterium
GGCGATGGTCAGCGCACGCGGGCGTGGTCGACCAGCGATCATGGGCAGTCGTTCGGGATCGGGCTCGGGCCCGCCGACGGTCGGGGCCGTCTCGCTCACGTCTTGGCCATCTCCAGCAGTGCGGTTCCGGAGAGGTGCCATGGCGTGTGCTGCCTGCTTCCTTCGCTGGCATGACCCAGATCAGGTGCGGCGGGTCGGTGGCGGAGCCACCCTCTCAGCGCGTTCGGCGCTCCCCGGAGGCGGTGTTCGGTTGTCGGCGCAGTCTACACCCGTCGCCGGGACAGGCGATGCTTCGGCCCCAACCGCCACTTTTCAATCCTTTCGAAGGTCCAGGCCCAGCTGCCGCAGCCCAACAGCCCTCTTCAGTCGTCTCGGCCGCCGATGACCACTGCGGCGACGTCGAGGCCGGCTCCGCGCTTCTCCGGCTCGGTCAGACCGGCGCCCCGAGCGGGAGCGAGAGCCGCGCGAACGCTGGATAAGCCGCCCGTGAGGCGCCCGCGGTTCAATCCTTTCGAAATGTCGCCTCGTCGTCGCTCCGAGCCCATGTCGTCCGCGGCTCAGGCCGCCCTTGTGCGCATGTCGGTCAGCGCCGGCCAGTCGCTGCGGGATGAGCGCCGGCGTCGGGCATGGACACTCCAGGGGACGGCCCACCGCGCTGGCCTCGCCATCGGCGTTGTGCATCGGATCGAGGCCGGCGAGACCGCGAGCCTCGAGTCGTACGCCCGGCTCGGGGTCGCGCTCGGCATGCGGCCGGCGCTGTCCTATGTCGATGAGCGCGGCCGCCCGAGCCGCAGTCTGGGCGACAGCGCGGACTTCGTCCACGCCGCGATGGGCGAGCTCGAGGCGAGGGCGCTGGCGCGACCCGGGCGCACGATATCGATCGACGAGCCCTACCAGCACTACCAGTTCGCCGGCCGCGCCGACCTCCTCGCCTGGGAGGGCAGGGACCTCCTCCACATCGAGAACCGGACGCGGTTCCCCAACCTCCAGGACGCCGCCGGCAGCTACAACGCCAAGCGGCAGTACCTCGCGCGGGCGCTCGCCGAGCGAGCCGGCATCGGCCCAACCGGCTGGCGCAGCGTGACCCACGTGATGGCGTGCCTGTGGTCGGCCGAAGTGCTGCACGTGCTCCGGATGCGCAGCGCGACGTTCGGAGCCCTCTGCCCCCACAGTCCCGAAGGGCTCCAAGCGTGGCTCGCCGGCGCGGCGCCCGAGCCGGGCGTCACGAGCTCGCTCGTCGTCCTCGACCCGCTCGTGGCGTTCGGGTCGCGCAGGCGAACGGTCGCCGCCCTCGCCGACGTCCCCCGGCTCGACCCGCGGTACCGCGGCTACGCGGAGGCGGCCGAGGCCCTCCGACGCGACATGGGCCGAGCACGCTGAGGAGGGCGCCCGGACGGCACGCAGCCAGCAGCGCAGGCCGCGGCTCGAGACCGTGCGGGGGCGGGGCTGAGGAGGGCGCCCGGACGGCACGCAGCCAGCGGCCCCCGCCCTGGTGCGCGCCGATGGCCATCTGCGAGGTGAACCCGCTGCCGCACTCAGCCCGTCGTGACGTCGAACAGGCGACCGATCCCCCACGTGAGCGCCATTGCGGCCGACCCGCCGATCACGTTGCGCAGGATCGGGCGGGTCATCGTCGAGCCGCTGATCAGAGCGCTGACCCATCCGGTGAGGAACAGGCCGGCCAGGCCCACGGCCACCGTCACCGGGATCCGGAGCTCGACGGGCGCCAGGAGCATGGACGCCAGCGGAAGGATGAACCCGGCGGTGAACGACACCGCGGAGGCGATCGCGGCATGCCAGGGCGTGGTCAGCTCGTCCTGGTGGACGCCGAACTCGGCCCGCAAGTGGGCGGCCAGCGGGTTGTGCTCGGTCAGCTCCTGCACCACCGCCCGCGCCGTGCCGTCGGACAGGCCCTGGCCGCGGTAGACCCCGACCAGCTCCTCGAACTCCTCCTCGGGCGTGTGCGAGAGGTCGTGGCGCTCCTTGGCGATTAGCGCCTCCTCGGTGTCGCGCTGGCTGGACACCGACACGTACTCGCCCATCGCCATGGCCGTCGCGCCCGCGAGCAGACCCGCCACGCCGGCCAGCATGATGGCCGCGAGGTTGGCGGGGTTCACCGCCGCCACGCCGATCGTGATGCCCGCCCCGGAGACCACGCCGTCGTTGGCTCCCAGGACGGCGGCCCTCAGCCAGTTCAGCTTGGCCCCCAGGCCGCCGAACCCGACGGTCTCGCCGGGCGCGCCGGGCACCCCGGCAACGTTGCTCGCCATGCTGCTCAACTCCCCGCGACGCCGGCCGCTACCTGACTTCGAATCCAGGTGACGACCGCGGCCAGCACTTCGGCATGCTCAGGCTCGTGGTGGCATTCGTGCCGCAGACCCGGCCATACCCGGCGCGTCACGTTGCCTTTCAGAGCCAGCACGTCGGCCGACCGCAGCGGAACGATCGGATCGTCCGAACCTTGGAGAAGATACGTTGGAACAGGCATCGACGCGACCCCGGGCAAGAGCGACTGGAGCCGATCCTGCTCAGCGAACGCCTCGGCGCCGAAGCGGACGGTCGAGCTTCCGATGCACAGCGGGTCGGCATCCGCCTTCGCCCGCACCGACGGGTCGCGAGACAGGCCGTCGTTGGCGAGCCCGTTGGCGAGGCGCATCCGCGGCACGATGCCGGTGAGGATCGCGGCGAGCTTCTTCTTCCAGGCGGGCTGCACGGAATCGATCGCGGGCCCCGAGAGGACCAGCAGGTCTGGCATCGGCCGACCAGTTCCCGGCAGGACGTAGCCCGCGGCGATCAGGCCGCCGAGCGAGTGGGCGTACATCACGAGCGGCAGCCCGGGGCGCTCCGCGCGCGTCGCCTCGACCCGATTGGCGAGGTCGTCGTGGAGCTGGGCCCAGGTGTCCACGTAGGCACGGAAGCCCGACGACCCGCCGAATCCGCGGTGGTCATAGGCGTAGACGTCGATGCCGGCCTCGGTCAGCGCGGCGGCCACCGTCTCGTAGCGGCCCGCATGCTCGCCCAGACCGTGGACGATCAGGGCGACGGCCCAGGGATCCCCGACCGGCGTCCAGTGGAGCGTGCGGAGGGTCGTGGCGTCGGCCATCCTGGCGATCCCCTCGGCCGGGACCAGCGGTTCTGCCGTCGAAGTCGCCCATGTCATGGCTGTCTCCTGCCGTCGCCGGCCCCCAACCCCAGACGGTACGCCCTCGGGGCGGCGGGATGCCGGTCGCCCGCGCGAGGCCCTGAGGGTGCCGCGACCGGACGACGCGCACGCAAGCGGGGCCGAGCGCGCCGAAGGGTGCGGCCACGATGCGCGCGTGAGGGGCCCAGCGCACGTCCTGTGCGCGGGCGACCTGCTCGAGAACGGCGCGGCCCCTACTTCGGCGACGGCTTCCCGCTCGACTGGCGCGCCACGGCGCGGGCGAATCCTCGCGATGACGTACCCGCCGCGCCAGGGCTACCCAGCGACCCGCACGACCCAGCGGCCCCGCGCCTCGCCCGCGTGGATCGCGTCGAGCGCCGACTCGAGCGTGTCGAGCGCCACCTCGGTGATCCCGTCCGCCACGCCTCGCGGCAGGAGGTCGCTGGCCAGCCGCCCCCAGAGCGCGCGGCGCCGGTCGATCGCCATGTTGGCCGAGTCCATCCCCAGCAGCGCGCAGCCGCGGAGGATGAACGGAAACACGGTGGTGGCGAGCTCGGCGCCCGACGCGTTGCCCGATGACGCGACGGCGGCGCCGATGCGCAGGGTCCGCAGGACGTACGGGAGCGTCGCCGCGCCGACGGTGTCCACGGCCCCGGCCCAGCGCTCGCGCTCGAGGGGGCGTCCCGGCGCGGTCACCTCGTCACGGGTGAGGAAGCCCGCCGCGCCCAGGTCGCGCAGGCGGCCGTGCTCGTCGGCCTTGCCCGTCGCCGCCCAGACCTCGTGGCCCCGGGACGCGAGGATCGCGACCGCGGCCGAGCCCACGCCGCCGGACGCGCCGGTCACCAGCACCGGTCCGTCACCGGGCCGCAGGCCACGCTCCTCGAGGGCCACCACGCTCATCGCCGCGGTGAACCCGGCCGTGCCGATCTCCATCGCCTCGCGCGGTGACAGGGCCCTAGGCAGCGCCACCGTCCAGGCGGACGGGACGCGCGCCAGCTCCCCGAACCCCCCGTGACGCGCCACGCCGATGTCGTACCCGTGGGCGAGCGCGGCACTGCCAACCGGGAACGCCGGGTCGTCGGAGGCGACCACGGTGCCCGCAAGGTCGATGCCCGGGATCAGCGGGTGGGTGCGCGCCACCTTGCCGTCCTCGCGCGCTGCGAGGCCGTCCTTGTAGTTCACGCTCGACCAGGTGACGCGGACCGTCACCTCACCCGGGGGCAGCTCGCGCGTGGCGACGTCCCGCACGCCGCGGCTGAACCCGGCGTCCTTGGGCTTGTCAACGACAAAGGCGCGGAACGAGGCGGGCAGGTTCGACATGGGCCGATCATAGGCGCGCGTGCGCATGACGGGACGGCCCGCCGGGACGGCCCGACGGGACGGCCCGCCGCGGCTCGGGGCCAGCTCTCGGCCGGTTCACAGCATCCTCACAGGAACGTGACGTCAAGATGGGCGGATGCAGCCCGCCCCCGGCAACGCGCACGTCCTGGTCGTTGACGACGAGCCGGCGATCACCGACCTGCTCGCGACCGCCCTTCGCTACATGGGCTACCGGGTCACGACGGCGGCCAGCGGCTTCGCGGCGCTCGACGCCGCCACCACCGCCGCCCCGGATCTGGTCGTCCTCGACGTGATGCTCCCCGGCATCGACGGCTTCGAGGTGTGCCGCAGGCTGCGCGCCGCCCGCGACTTTGTCCCGGTCATCTTCCTCTCCGCGCGCGACACGGAGGACGACCGCATCGCCGGCTTCATCCGGGGCGGAGACGACTACGTCACCAAGCCGTTCAGCCTCGAGGAGCTGACCCTGCGGATCGGCGCGCTCCTGCGCCGCGCTCGGGCCGGCAAGGGCCAGGGCGAGGACGCGCCGCGCCTGCGCTATCGCGACCTCGAGATGGACGAGGACCGCCACCAGGTCTGGCGGGCCGGCCGCGAGGTGGAGCTCTCCCCCACCGAGTTCCGGCTGCTCCGCTTCTTCCTCCTCAACCCCGAGCGCGTCCTCTCGAAGCAGCAGATCCTCGACCACGTCTGGCAGTACGACTTCAACGGCGAGGACAACGTCGTCGAGACCTACGTCAGCTACCTGCGGCGCAAGGTGGACGATGTCGAGCCGCGCCTGCTCCGCACCGTCCGGGGCTTCGGTTATGTTCTCCGCGCCGACGGCACGGCCACTGCGCCCGCGTGACGCCATGAAATCGTGACACCGGCGAGGGTGCTCCGATGAGCCTCCGGCTCCGTCTCGTGGCGAGCCTCGGCGCCGTCCTCACGGTCGCGCTGGTCGTCGCCGGCGTGCTGCTGGTCAGCCTGGTCCGGATCGGCCTCGTGGGTCGGATCGACCGCGAGCTGGCGTCCATCGCGAACTCGCCGGCGCCGATGCAGCGGATCATGGGCCTCGAGACCTCGGACAGCTCCGGCGGCCGCAGCCTCGCGGTCATCCGCTACAGCCGCAACGGGATGGTCACGCTCAGCCTGCCCTCAGGCTTCACCGACAGTCCCGACCCGCTGCCGGCCATCCCCGACTACCCCGGCGGCGTGCCCGCGTCCGCCATCGGCCGCGTCATGGAGGTGCCCTCGGTTGACGGTTCGATGGGCTACCGGGTGCTGCTGGCAAACGGACGGCTGGGGACGGTGATCGCGCTGGCGGCGCCAATGTCAGGGGTGGACGCCACGCTCGCCACGCTCGTCCGGCTGCTGCTGCTCATCGGCGTGGCGGCCATCGCAGCGGTGCTCGCGGTGTCGTGGCTCATCGTCCGCCGGGGGCTCCTTCCGGTGGAGCGCGTGGCCGACGCGGCGGGCCGGATCGCCGCGGGCGACCTGACTCACCGGACGGGCGTGCCCCACGACGGATCGGAGGTCGGCCGGCTCGGCGCCGCCTTCGACGGCATGGTGGACCAGCTCCAGGCCGCGTTCGCGCAGCAGCAGGACGCGCTGGCCGCGAAGCAGGAGAGCGAGGCTCGGCTCCGGCGGTTCGTCGCGGACGCGTCGCACGAGCTCCGCACACCGGTGACCGCCATCCGCGGGTACGCCGAGCTCCACCGCGCCGGCGGGCTCGCGGAACCCGCGGCGCTCGAGGCCGCGATGGGTCGGATCGAGGGCGAGAGCCGGCGCATGGGCCTGCTGGTGGACGACCTGCTGCTGCTGGCGCGGCTCGATCAGGGCCGCCCGTTGCGCCGCGACATCGTGGATCTTTCGCGCTTGTGCGTGGACGCGGTGGCGGACTTGCGGGCCGCCGCGCCCTCGCACCCCGTGGCGGCGGCTGTGGAGACCGGGGTTCGGGTAGTCGGCGATGACGACCGGCTGCGCCAGGTGGTGGGCAACCTCCTCGCCAACGTGCGCCTGCACACGCCCGCCGACACGCCGGTCGAGGTGGTGCTGCGCGACTCCCGCGCCGCCGACGGCGCTGGCTGGGCGGAGCTGCGCGTCGTGGACCACGGTCCTGGGATCGCGCCTGAGCACGCGGGCCGCGTGTTCGACCGCTTCTATCGGGCCGATGCCGGCCGCTCGCGCGAGACTGGCGGCTCGGGCCTGGGGCTCTCGATCGTGGCGTCCATCGTGGCGGCGCACGGCGGTCGGCTGTGGCACGAGGCGACGCCGGGCGGTGGGGCGACGTTCTGCGCGCTCCTGCCGCTGGCGGTGCTCCCGGCCGCGGCCGAACCCGCGGTGGCGGGGTCCCCGCTCACAGCGGATTCACAGCCGGGCCCCGGCCAGTCCTGAGGTCGCTCGGCGAGGCTTGGGCCATCCACTTCGGCGCGACCTCGCGCCATCCCTCGCGGAGGCGAACATGAAACTCAGCAAGACCGTCGTCCTACCCCTCGCCACTGCGGCGCTCGTCATCCTCGGGACCGGGGCTGTCCTCGCCTCGACGAGTACCGTTGCACCGCCGGCCAGCGGCGCTGTCGTCCCGGCCGCGGAGTCCGCGCCACCGGCACCGGCCGCGTCGCCGGCGCCTGTCGCGCCGTACCTGAAGTCCGTGCTCGACCCGCTCGTCACCAAGGGCACGATCAACGCCGCGCAGGAGCAGGCGATCATCGACGCCTGGGTCGCGAAGCGGGCGGAAACGCAGGCGGAGCTGAAGCAGCTGCGCGCGTTCCTCGCCGACGGCGTGCTCACCGCCGACGAGCTGGCGCAGCTCCCCGCTGACAGCCCGCTCCAGCAGCTCAAGCCGCTCATGAAGAACGGCCAGCTGACGGTCGCGGACATCCGGGCGCTCGGCCGGGGCATCCTGCGCGAGCTCCGCCTCGGCGGCGCCGGCCGGTTCGGCCCAGGGATGCGCGGGAACGGCCTGGGCATCGGACCGGGCGGGATGCCCGGCTTCGGCGGCGTCCCCGCCCCGTCCTCGAGCCCGGCTGCCGGCGGCTGATCGCCACCTCGCCTGGCACGGTTTCGCACCCGACTTTTCGAACCTACCGAACACGTTTGGTGCGGAACGGGTTGTCGGCGGGACCGACGGCGCAAAGGCAATCTCCTCAACGACGTGTGCGGCCTCGCTGGGAAGTCCGCACACGTCGCTCCGCGTATCCTGCGGCGCCGGGCGGCCGTCCTTGTTCGCTCTATCCGAAATTGCGTCGTGCAGCGAGGGGGCCGCGGCTCACCCACGCACATGCAGCGGCCCGGTCCGTCGCGGGCCGGGTCTGCGGCAGGTCCCGACGGCGCCGGGCGGCGCGCCGAGCGCCAACCGCCAACCATTGCATTTCGGTTGCGCCCCGCCCTGGGGACTTGACGAAAGCCCCGCCGGTCCCCCATCCTCCGCAGCCTGATGGCTCACACGACTGTGTCCTGGCTGATGTGCATGCGTGGGCGGCCCCGTCGTTCGGAGACGGGCGCCGAGGTCCGCGCGCGCTGACGCAAGGCAGCGAGTGACAGCGGGGATCTCGGAGCCGAGGTCCCGGGGCCGCGAACCACGAGGGTTCGCGGCTCTTTCGTTCTCCGGCCACAACGACGGGTAGCCGCCGAGCCCGACCCCCCGAGGGGCCCCTCGACGAACCCACTCACGCCAACGACGACGACCACCCGGAGAACCGACCCGATGAGCAGCTTCGACCCCAACGCCCTCGGCAGCCTGCGACCCGAGACCCAGGCCATCCACGCCGGCCAGGCCCCGGACCCGACCACCAAGGCGCGCGCCGTCCCCCTCTACGCGACCACCAGCTACGTCTTCGACGACGCCGCACACGCGGCGCGCCTGTTCGGGCTCCAGGAGTTCGGCAATATCTACACGCGGATCATGAACCCGACCA
>JAKAMV010000400.1 GCA_021812735.1 Chloroflexota bacterium
GCGCCCCGGCGACGCGCCCCGGCTGAGCGCCCCGGCGACGCGCCCCGGCTGCGCGCCCCGGCCGACCGCGCCCAGGCGTCGCCCCTTCGCGGGCGGCGGTGGCGCCCTTTCGCGGGCGGCCCTTGCGCGTGGCGACTCAACCATGCGCTCGACGCACGAGTGCATCCGGTGGGGCAACACGAGTGCATTCCCACGCCTGGGACGGGCCCCGTGGCGCACGTTCGCGTCGCTGGGTGCACGCGTCGTGCGGGCACGGCACCGTTGGGTCGCCGGGAGACTGGCCCGGCCGGCGGTGCCGGGAGACTGGCCCGGCCGGCGGTGCCGGGAGACTGGCCCGGCCGGCGGTGCCGGGAGACTGGCCCGGCCGGTCGTGCCGCTCCGCGACCAGCCGGTGAAGTCGCCGGGGCACGGCACCGTTGGGTCGCCGGGAGACTGGCTGGCCGGCCGCCTCGGCTCGCCTGGCCCGGCCGGCAAGGTCAGGCGCCCGGCCGGCAAGGTCAGGCGCCCGGGCGGGGGCGCTGCGTCCCCCCGGCAATGTCAGCCGTCCAGCGGGCGACGCGCGATCCGCCGTCCCTCGGCGTCAAGCCGGAACCAAGGTTCCCGCTCCGAGTCCATGAGCACCTCGGCCACGCGTCGGACGGCTTCGGCGTAGAACGGCCACACAACCACCGACAGCACGTCGGCCGCGGGCAGCCAGCGCAGCGCGTCATGCTCGTGCGACAGCACGGGCGAGGCGTCCGCCCGCACGCGGACCGCGAAGATCGCGGCCACGAGCACGGCATCCGTGCCCTCGTCATAGAACGGCGCGGCGTAGTCGAGGTCGTAGAAGGCCTCGATGTCGTCCCCCGCCAGGCCCGTCTCCTCGCGGACCTCGCGGAGGGCGGCCAACGGCACGCGCTCGCCAGCCTCGACCCCGCCGGTCACGCACTGCCACAGGCCCGGGAAGATCCGGTGCGCGGCGCGCCGGACCAGCAGGATCTCCACCCCGGCGGCGGGCGTGACGCGGAACACCCAGCACTCGACGAGGTCCGGTCGGGCGCTCACGACGGGCTCGCCTCCAATGTCTCAGGCTGCTCGAGGTGCATCAGGCCGTGGACGCCCGCGACCACCGATGCGAGGGCGTCGGCCGCGGCTCGGAGCTGCTCCGCGGCTGGGAGCTGCTCCGCGGCTGGGAGCTGCTCCGCGATTCGGCCCGCGGAACCCTCGCCCCCGCGTCGCCGGACCTCGCGGCGGACCTCGATCGGGCGCCCGGCGGCGAGGCCGCTCCACGCGGCCAGGATGTCCGGAGCCGCGTCGATGAGGAGGGCGAACCTTGAGGCCACGGGCCACAGACTACCGGTCGGGCGCCCGCAACGGGGTGACAGGCGCTGCGTCGGGTTCGTGGTCCGCGGTCACGGCACTGGGACGATGCCGGCCAGCCGCCCGCTACGGCAGCAGCTGGCGCAGCGCGAACAGCACGTTCGCCGGGCGCTCCGCCAGGCGGCGCATGTACCAGCGGTACCACGCGGGCCCGTACGCGATCAGCGTCTGGACCCGATAGCCGCTGCGGGTCAGCGCGCGCTGCTCCTTGGCCCGGATGCCGTAGAGCATCTGGACCTCGAATGCCGTCTTGGGGATCCCGGCCGCCCCCGCGTGGGTGGCGATCTGCTGGACCAGCTCCACGTCGTGGGTGCCCAGGCCGATCCGCAGCGGCCGGTTGCGCGATTCCCGCAGCAGCGTCACCGCGATGCCGAGGTAGTTGGCGTCCACCTCGCGCTTGCGCTGGAACGCGATCGACCTCGGCTCGTCGTAGGCGCCCTTCACGAGGCGGATCGCGGGGTTGATCGGCAGCAGCCGCTCGACGTCCTTGGCCGTGCGGCGCAGGTACGCCTGGAGGCAGATCCCCGTCCGCGGGCAGGTGGCCCGCAGGCGCTGGTAGAGGTCCAGCGTCCGGTCCACGTACGCGCTGTCCTCCATGTCGATCCACAGGTAGGAGCCCTGGGCCTCGGCGGCCGCGGCGAGCGTGCGCAGGTGCGCGAAGCAGGCGTCCTCGTCGATGTCCAGGCCCAGCTGCGTGGGCTTGACGCTGATCTCGCCGTCGATCTCGGAGGTCTTGATCCGGCCGAGCAGCTCGAGGTAGTGGTCGGCCACGTCCTGCGCCTGCGAGAGGTCGGTCAGGGCCTCGCCGAGCTTGGTGTAGATGGTCGCGATGCCGAGCACCTGGAGCGCGACGGCCGCGCCGAGGGCGTCGTCGATGGTGTCGCCGGGCATGAACCGATGGACCGCCCGGCGCATGAACGGCAGGTTCGGCAGGCGCTCGCGCAGCCACGCGCTGCGGGCGCACCAGAGGAGGAGCCTGCGGAGGACGCGGTTCACAGGCGCTCGAACCGCTCTACGGGCAGGACGAACACGGTCGCGCCCCCCACCTCCACCTCGAGCGGGTAGGGCATGAAGAACTCCCCCGGCTCCATGATCGGCGGCATCGGGTTCACGATCTGCGTCCGCGGGTGGCAGGTCTCGTCCACGATGCCCAGCACGACGTCCACCTGGTCGTCCTCGACCCCGAGGATCACCGTCGCGTTGGACTGCTTGAGGAAGCCGCCCGACGAGTGCAGCCGCGTGGCGCGGTACTCCCGGGCGAGGAGCGCGTCCACGAGCGACCCGGCGTCTTCGTTGTGCACGATGGCGACCACGAGTTTCACGTCCCGGAGTCTAGCCCACGCACACCATCGGGTACCGGGCCACTGCCGAGGGCGGTGTAGGATGCGCTCCTGCCCAGGCACGCCGGGGCGGCATGCGCCGCGCACCCGCCCGGTCCTGCCGTCGCCCGTGCCGAGCAGCCTAGGGAGGGTCTCGTGTCCGACACAACCGGCGTCGAGCGCGGCTCGCTCGCCATCCTCTCGGCCGGCGCTGCTGCGCTCGCCCGAGCCGCCGACCTCGACACGGCCCTCGCCGTGGTCGTCGAGGCGAGCGCGAGCGCGGTCGGGGCGAGCGTGGCGGCCGTCTTCGCCCAGGACCCCGAGCGGGGCGAGAACGAGCTGCTGATGACGCTGGGCATGGCGGACGACCGGGTGGCGGCCCTCGCCGCCGAGGTGGCCGGCAATCCCGAGCACCCGCTCAACGTGGCCGCGCTGGACCGCTCGGGCACACTCGGCCGCGCGGTCGCGGGGCCCGACGGCGCCGTCTGGACGAGTGTGGACCTGCCGCTCGTGGTGGCGGCCGGCGCCGGGGTCGAGGACTGCGTGGGCGTGCTGACCTTCGGCTGGCCGGGGGACCACGAGGTGGACACCGCCGAGGAGACGCTCCTCGTCGGCACGGCCGACCTGGCTGCTGCGGCGATCACCCTGTTCCGCCTCTCGTCGCTCGTGACCGAGCGCTCCGAGTGGTACGAGCGCGTGTCGCACACCGACGCGCTGACCGGGCTCGCCAACGCGCGGACCGTCCGCCGCGTGCTGGAGCTCGAGGTCGCGCGCGCGCAGCGCCAGGGCAGCGAGATCTCGGTGGCCGTGTTCGACGTGGACGACTTCAAGCGACTCAACGCGGACGCGGGCTCGCGCGCCGGCGACCTGGTGCTGCGCCAGGTGGCGACGATCCTCGCCGAGACCGTCCGCCTCGTGGACACGATCGGGCGGGTGGGCGCTGACGAGTTCGTGCTGGTCGCCCCGGGCTCGGCGGGCGTCACGGTGGCGAAGCGCATCATGGACCGGATCGCCCGGCTCGACCCGGTCGAGGGGCACCCGGTCTCGGTGAGCGCGGGCGTGGCCCGGTTCCCCCAGGACGGCACGGACCCGGAGACGCTGCTCGCCGCGACGCGCACCGCCCTCGCGAGCGCCACCAGCCCGTCGTCGATCTCGGCGACGGCCGAGGCCTGACGCGCCGGCAGCCGAGGCCTGATCTCGTCGGGTTCGAGGCCAAGTCGGGCATCGAGCGAGCGCCGCGCTCGCCGACTCGCGCCTATCGGCCGATGGACCACCGGTAGACGGCGCTCACGTTATTCGCGTAGTCCGGCGTGGGCGCCACGTAGACGCGCCAGTAGAAGGAGCCCGTGGAGGGCGGTGTCCAGGCCAGGGTGGCCTGTCCGTTGGCGTTCGTGTTTCGACCTCTGCTGCCAGCGTAGACCCAGGCCCGTCGCCGGGTGTCGAATCGGTAGAGCCGGAACGAGAGCGGAACCCCCGCTGCCACTGCATTCACCCGCGCCGTGAGGGTGACGGCACGACCAACCTTCGCCCGTGAGACGACGGTGCTGCTGATGCCGACGAGGCCGACGGCGCGCCGGACAAGAACCCTCACCTCTGCCTGCGCCGGCGCGATCCCGAAGGCACCCGGATAGCTGAACCGATAGACGGTGTTTCCGTCGGGTGCGATGGGAAGCATCGCCATTGCAGCGTGAAGCGTCATGACGGTCAGGGGCGCATAGGTGGCCGAGGAGTTCGGCCGGACCTCGACGGTGACGGTGGCCGAAGCCGGTCCACCGGTCAGGAGGACATCGACCGTCGAGGCACCGCCCAGGAGGACGATCGCCGGCGTCGCATGCACCGACAGCTCGGTCTCGACGAACGGCGTGACAGTCCAGGAGCCCCGAGGGGCGATCTGGTTGCCGGCCACGTCCGTGACCGCCCCGATGGTGACCACGTAGGTCGCCCCGGGCTGCAGCGGCTGCGAGGGCACGAATGTCCCGGTGAGCTGGGCGGCATCGTACGTGTAGTCGCCTGGCACCAAGTCGCCCGTGGCGGCCTGGACGATCAGGCCGTAGGTCAGCCAGGTGGCTGGGTCGATCGGCTCGTCGAATGTCACGGAGAAGTGCGGCTGGAGGCCGATGACAGTCGAGCCAGGCGCTGGGACGAGCGTGATCGCAGAGGGCTGGACGGTGTCGATCGTGACCGTCGCGCTCGCCGGCACGGATTCGCGGCCGACGCCGTTGCGAACCTTCACCCACAGCGTCCGCGGCCCATCGCCGGGCCCGAAGGTCCAGGTGGTCGAACCCGCATACGGAAGCCACGAGGTGTACGCGGAGCCGTCCTCGCTGAATGCCATGTCGACGACGCCGGACAGGTCCTCGGTGGCGGACAGGTTGACCGGCACTGTCAGCTGGTTGGTTGTCGGGTGACCGTCGGCGAGCCTGATCGAGACGGTCGGCGGCGTCTGATCGGCGACCGTCTGGACAGTCAGGCGATAGTCGCCCTCGACGTCGCTCGCACCGTTGAGGTCGATGTAGTACGTGCCGCCGTTCGGCGATGCCGCCGACAGGGACTCGGTGCTCGTCGGCCCCGTGGACTTCGCCACCAGTCCGACGTTCGACACAACCGTAGTGGCCGTGGAATCGAACAGGTAGAGGTCGAAATCCGTGCCCGGACTGCCGGACAGGCTGGCAACGATCACGTAGCCTGGCGACACGACGATCCGGTACACGACATCGTAGATCGGGCCCCCAAGCATCCCCGTGGCAACCGTTGCAGGCAGGGGGACCCCGGGGATGTCCGACGACGGGTCGGCGGCGCGCGCCGGATGCCCTGCAGAGCCGCTCGCGAGCGTTCCAATGACGACCGCCACGACGAGCCCGCGAGCGAGTCCGCGGTTGAACATGATCGAGAGGATACCTCGGAGAAGTGGAATGGCCGGAGCATCACGCTCCGGCCATTCGATCCGTTGAGCGGAGGGGCTAGGTGGCACCCTCCGCCGCAGGACAAGAGAGGTCGGTTAGAGGTATCGCGCCTGGCGGCCGGCCGACCAGGATTCGGCCACCGAGGTGTCACCGACGAAGTGGGCCCGGACCGAGATCCACTTGCCGTGGCCCCGGAACCAGTAGTAGGCGGTCCCGGACGCGTCGGCGACGCGTGCCGTCACCTTGACGAACGGACCCCAGCCACCCGCTGAGTTCTTCGTGGCGACCCAGATCTCGACGGTCTTGCCGGCGAGCTGCGAGCCACCGGTGAAGCGCCAGGTGACGTACTTGTTGGCTGCGGCGACCTTGGTCCCCGTCGACCAGGCACCCTGGTGCGGGTACAGGCCGACGGCGTTCACAGCCCCGATGCTGACCGGGGCCAGGACGCCGATCTTGGCGTTGGAGACGGTGGCCTGGAACATGAGGTTCGTGGGGCTGCCGCCGAAGCCGTACACGTTGAACAGGACGGGCCCGTTCGGAGCGTCGGCCGTGGTGATGAGGTTGATGTTGTCGACGACGAGCTTGCCAGCACCCGCGACCGACTGCTGGAGGACGGGGAAGCTGAACGACATCATCTCCGTGCCGCTGGACGGCAGGGCGGACAGGAACGATTCGGAGCAGCTCTTGCTCGACATCGAGACCGGACCCACGACGAGGCCGCCGCTGGCGGTCACGGTCGGCAGGTCAGCCGTGGTGAGGGCCTGCATGTAGATGTCCTGCGAGAAGGTCGTGGACCGCGGCAGGATCTCGAAGCAGAGGTTCTCCCCGTACTTGAGCTGGCCGTTGCCCGTCTCGGAGATCTGGATGGCGCCGGCCTGGGTCTTGGCACCGGCCGGAATGGTCGGCTGGCTGAGCGCCGACACGGCCACCTGGCTGCGGTACGCGGCGACAGCGAAGGCGACCGTCGCGATCCGCCCGGTGGTGTAGTTGGTCCCGTTGCCGGAGTAGACGTTCAGGGCGACCACGCCGGGGACCTGGGTGGTTTCGACGTTGATGAGCGGGCCGGACGAGAACGTGCTGTTCCCGATCACGATCGTCGAGGCGGTCGTGCTGGCGGTCCAGACCGTCCACGTGTAGCAGCTGCCGTCGGCGGTGCCCTGGACGATGTTCGTCGAGGAGGCGGTGGACCCGTCCCGCAGACGAAGGTCGCCGGAGGTCACCTTGGCCCACGGGGCGAAGGTGAACGAGTAGTTCACGCCGGTCGTGCAGACGGCGAGGATGTTGTTGGCGCCGGTGCCGCTCTGGAAGAAGCCGGCGGCCTGCTCGGTGAGCGTGACCAGGCCGGTGGCCTGGGCGTTCTCGCCGATGTAGACGGTCGGCGTCGGAGCAGTGGCGGAGATGCCCCGGAACACGACGGCGTTGGTCGCCGACGTGGTGTCGGACAGGAGGCCGCCGCTCAGGGCGAGGTCAACCTCGATGAACGTGCCGCCGGGGACGGTGGACGCGACGTCGTAGGCGATGTTGTAGATCTCGACACCGGACGAAGCGGTGCTTGCTGCCGTCACGGAGACCGTGATCGACTTGCGGTCCGAGGACAGCGTCGCCGCACTCAGGCTGAGATTGTTGTCAAGATACGGCGAGACCGACGGGGTGCCGGAGAACAGCACGCCGGGCGTGGCGATGGTGAAGGTGAGCACCGTGCCCGTCGCCAGGAAGCCGGTGGAAGGTTCATCGACGAACAGCTGCGAAGCCGGGCTGTTGCTCTCGCCGGGGTAGACCGTCGGATTGCCGTTCGAGTAGTACGAGACGTGCTGGACGACATTGGCCGGCGAGGCGAGGGCGGTCGGATTGCAGTTGGGGACCGTCTGGCTGACCACCTCGTTGGCGAGGTGGCTGCTGCCCGAGGCACTGGACGTGATCGTCTGCTGCCCGGCAACCGGGGTGTTCGCCCCGGACACGCTGATGCCCGTGAGGACCTCGGACCCAACGGTGACGTTGTTCGAACCGCTGAAGAGGCAGGAGCCAACGTCATTCGCGACGATGAACGAGGTCGTGCCGCTGCCGTAAGCCTGGGCCAGTCGACCCGTGGCCGTGGCGGTGGCGCTCACGAACGCGCCGAGGATGGCGCCAGACGCGCTATCGCTCAAGGTCGCCTGGACGGCGCCCGGTGCCGCGGTGGACGCAGCCTTGACGTTGAGGCCGCTGATGGCAATCGTCTCAACGTTGTTGTTGTCGTATCCCGTGATCTTGATGTTGAGGGCGTTGCCCAGCGTGCTGACGCTGACGCCGAGCGAGTCCGGGGCCGAGACGACGGGCGTGCCGGCCCACGTGACCGTGCTACCCCCGAGTTTGTCCTTGATGGTCACCGTCATCGTGCCGGTCGTCTGAAGCGCGTCCGCCGAGTTCTCGGTGAACAGGAAGGTGGCCGTGCCGGCAGAGGTGGTCCCCTGCGCGACGTTGCCGGCGCTGGTCTGGGAGATGCTCGCGAGGGCGGCCGGAGCCGCGATCGCGGTGAGAAGCGAGGCAGCAAGCGCGGCACTCATGCCGACGCTGAACGCCTTTCTTCCGATGTTCAAGGTCTAGAACCTCCACATTGGTTGGACATTGGACCGGCCCGCAGGCCGGGTTCCCGGTTTCGCACCACCCTCCTTCGTGGTCCCCGGGCTAGTCGTTCTCCCGATGCCTTGCGCAAGGCCCGGAACAGCGTGGCGGGCACTGCCCACCGCGCAGCTACGGCAATGGGGTGGGGGTTGCCGCGCCAGGCGCGGCGCTATCGGATGGCGACGGGG
>JAKAMV010000401.1 GCA_021812735.1 Chloroflexota bacterium
CCCGGCGCCTCGGCGGGGCCGGCCGCCTCGGCGGGTCGTGACCGCCCGGTCAGGCGCCGCAGCGTCGCCGGGCTGGACACCAGCGCGATGCCGCCCGCGATCAGCACCGTCGCGCCCACGCGGCTGGCGGTGACGGATTCGCCGAGCACGAGGGCACCTCCCGTGAGGCCCACGACCGGCAGCAGGTAGGACGTCATCGACGTCCGCATCGAGCCCCAGTGGCGCAGGATCGTGAAGTAGGCGAGGTAGGCGAAGCCCGAGCCCAGGAAGCCGAGCCAGGCGATGGCGAGCAGGGCGACGGGCGCCGGGTGCACGCTCGCCCACGGGCGGTCCGCGAGGAGGGCCAGAGGGACGGTGATGGCGGCGGCGAAGCCCACCTGGAACAGGGCCGGGATCATGGGCGCCAGGCCGCGCACGTTCCGCCGCGCGTACACGTTCCCGCACGCGTAGCTCAGCGAGCTCGCGACCATCATCAGCTCCGCCGGGACGCTGGTGCCCAGTCCGGCGGCGAGGCCCGGCGCCACCAGCCACAGGACGCCGGCGAAGCCGATGGCGAGACCGGCGACCCGCGCGGCGGTGATCCCCTCGTCGGGGAGGACGAGCGGCGCGATTACGATGACGAACAGCGGAACCGTGGCATTGAGGATGGCCGCGAGGGCCGAGTCCATCGACTCCTCGCCCACCGTGATCAGCAGGAACGGCACCACGATGTTGACCACGCTCATGACGAGCAGGTGGCCGTACTGGCGGGGGCTGCGCGGGAGCGGCTCGCGGGCGATGGCGACCACGACGCCCAGGAACGCCGCCCCGAGCGTGAGCCGGCCTGCGATCAGCGTGAGCGGCGGCACCGTGCCCAGGGCCACCTTGATCCAGAGGTACGAGGTGCCCCACACGAACGAGAGCGCGAGGAAGGGGATCCAGACCCAGGTCGTGCTCCGCTGCATCGCGGGATGATATCGGCCTTGGCCCATGGCGCTAGGCCAAACGGCCGGTGACGACCTCTTGCGCGAGGGTCATAGAATTCAACACATGATGAATTCCAATCCGGCCTCGGCTGCTGCGCCCGGCGCCCGAGAGCCCGCCATCCGGGCGGTCGGGCTGGTCAAGCGCTTCGGGGCGGTCACCGCGGTGAACGGCATGACCTTCGACCTGGCGCCCGGCCGGATCTTCGGCCTCCTGGGCCCCAACGGCTCGGGCAAGACCACGCTCATCCGGCTCCTGACCGGGATGACGCGGGCCACGGAGGGCTCGGCCACGGTCCTGGACGTCCGGATGCCGGACCGCGCGAACCTCGCCCGGATCGGGTACATGACCCAGGGGGACGGCGTGTACCCGTCCCTGACGGTCGCCGAGAACGCCCAGTTCTTCGCCGCGGCGTACGGGGTGGAGGGCACGTCGCAGGTTGCCGACGTCCTGCGGCTCGTGGACCTCGCGGACCGATCGAAGACGATCGCGGGCATGCTCTCAGGCGGCCAGCGGCGACGCCTCTCGCTCGCCTGCGCCCTGGTGCACCGGCCGTCGGTGCTGTTCCTCGACGAGCCCACCGTGGGGGTGGACCCGCTCCTGCGCGTCCAGTTCTGGGGCCACTTCCGCACGCTCGCGGACGCCGGAACCACCATCGTCGTGTCCAGCCACGTTATGGACGAGGCGGACCGCTGCGACGAGCTGCTGTTCGTGCGCGCCGGTCGGGTGATCGCCCGCGGCACCGGCACCACGCTCCGGGCCGAGGCTGGGACCGGCGATCTGGAGGCGGCATTCCTGCGGTTCGCTGGCGAGCCGGAGGCCGCGGCATGAGCGCCCGCCGCCTGCGCGCCATCGTCCTCCGCGTCATCGTTGAGATCCGACGCGACCGGCCGTCGCTCGCGCTCCTGTTCATCGCGCCGGTCCTGGTGACCGGACTGCTGACGTTCATCCTCCGGGACACCACGACGCCCGACGTCCACGTCGCCATCGCCACCGAGGGCACCGGTCCCGCCGCCGGCCAGGTGGTGACGCGGCTGGCCACGACCCTGGCGGACGCCGGCATGACCGTCACGGTTGCCGCATCGCCCGAGGCGTCGAGGAGCGCTGTCCGCGATGGCACGGCGACCGTGGCGATCGTCCTGCCGGCCAACCTCGCGGCGGGCAAGGACGCGCAGATCGCGCTCGTCACCCAGGGCCTCGACCCGGCCGGCGACGGGGCGCAGATCCAGGCCGTCAGCTCGGCGATCGTCGGGAGCCTGGCGTCCTCGTTGGGCGCCGTGCTGCCGGCCGTCGTGCACGAGACGGTCTACGGCACGCCCAGCGAGGACCCCATGGCGCCCTTCGCGCCAGCGATCGTCGCGTTCTTCCTCTACTTCTTCGTCTATCTGCTCACGGGCGTGTCGTTCCTGCGCGAGCGCACCGGCGGGACCCTCGAGCGCCTCATGGCGACCCCCGTGACGCGCGGCGAGATCGTGACCGGCTACACCCTGGGCTTCGGCTTCTTCGCGATGCTCCAGGTGGCGATCCTCCTGGTCTGGGCGCTCGGCACCGTCCACGTCCCGGCCATCGGGCCGCTGCCCGACTTCTCGCTCGGTCTGGGGATCGCCGTCGCGGGTAGCCCGCTCCTCGCGTTCGCGGCGGTGCTGCTGCTCGCGCTCGGCGCGGTCAGCCTCGGGATCTTCCTCTCGACGTTCGCCCGGACCGAGCTCCAGGTGATCCAGTTCATCCCGGTCGTGCTCGTGCCGCAGTTCCTGCTCTCGGGCGTGCTGTTCTCGGTCGGCAGCCTGCCCGCCGTGCTCCAGCCGCTGGTCCGCCTCATGCCGCTCGCGTACGCCGTTGACGCCCTGCGGGAGATCTTCATCCGCGGCGCGGACCTCTCGGTGGCCTCGCTCCAGGTGGATCTCGCCGTGCTGGCCGTGATCGCCGTGCTGTTCGCGGCGGTGGCCTCGCGGACCATTCGCCGAGACGTGGTGTGAGCGCCGGCCCGAACGCTCACGGCCAGGCCCCGGTAAGCGCCCGCCGGGGCCGTCGGCCGGGCTCGGGCGACACCCGGGGGCGAGTCCTGGCTGCGGCGCGCGAGGCGTTTGCCGAGCGGGGGTTCGACGGGACCACCGTCCGCGAGGTGGCCGCCCGAGCAGACGTGGATCCGGCACTCGTCCACCACTACTTCGGCTCCAAACAGCGGCTGTTCGTGGCGGCGATGCGGTTCCCCGCTGACCTCGACGCGATCTTCGCCGCGATCGCCGCCGGCCCGCGCGAGCAGATCGGCTCCCGGATCGTGCAGGCGTTCGTGACCCTCTGGGACAGTCCGGAGGTGCAGCCGACCCTGCTCGGGATCGCCCGCTCGGCGACGACCGACCCGGTCGCGGCCGAGATGTTCCGGGGCGTCCTCGTCGACGGACCGCTCGGGGCTCTGGGGGCCCTGCTCGACGCGCCGGATGCCCAGACCCGGGCCGCCCTGGTGGGAACCCAGCTCGTCGGCCTCGCGATGGGTCGCTACGTGGCGCGCCTCGTGCCCATCGTCGCGCTACCGGCGGACGCGCTCGCGCGGCTCGTGGGCCCGACGCTCACGCGATACCTGCTCGGCGACCTCGGCGGCCTCGGCGGCCTCGGCGACCTGGGCGGCCTCGGCGACCTCGGCGGCCTCGGCGACCTCGCCGTGCCCGCAGCCGTCGCCCGCGCCGCCCCTGGCTCGTCGCGATGAGGACCGCCCCGCCGCGGCCCGGGCGTCGCCGCGGTTCGGTAGGCTTCGCGCATGCCTGACCCGCAGCCCGACCCGAACGCCGCCGCCCTCGCCCGCGACCCCGACTCGCTCGCCGCCCGCCTGCGGGAGACCCACCCGGAGGCCGCCGCCCGCCCGGGCGACATCCGCGTGGTGCACGCCCCGGGTCGCGTCAACCTGATCGGCGAGCACACGGACTACAACGAGGGCTTCGTGCTGCCGGTGGCGATCGAGCGGGGGATCGCGATCGCGCTCGTCCCCACCGACGACGGGATCGCTCGCCTGACGCTCGCGGAGACGGGCGAGACCCGCGAGTTCGCCGGCGCCGCGCCGGGGCCCCGGCAGAACGCCTGGATCGACTACGTGGCGGGCATGGGCTGGGCGCTGTCCGAGGCGGGGCTGCCGGTGACGGGTTTCCGCGGGATCCTCGCGTCGGACCTGCCGCAGGGAGCGGGCCTCTCGTCGTCGGCCGCGCTCGAGGTGGTCTCGGCCTGGGCGCTCTCCGGCGGGGAGCGGCCGGCGGTGGACCCGATGCGCCTGGTCCACCTCGTCAAGCGCTCCGAGAACGGATACATCGGGCTCAACAACGGGATCATGGACCAGTTCGCGTCGATCTTCGGCGAGCCTGGCCGTGCGCTGCTGCTGGACTGCCGGAGCCTGGAGCACCGCGCGATCCGGCTGGTGGGCGACGATCTGGCGCTCGTGGCGTGCCACTCCGGCTCGCCGCGGCGCCTGGAGACCTCGGCCTACAACGAGCGCCGCGCCCAGTGCGATGCCGCGGTCTCCGCGATCGCCGCGCTGGAGCCGGGGGTGACCGCGCTCCGGGACGTCACGCCCGCGATGCTCGACGCGGTCCGCGACCGGCTCGACCCTGTCGCCGCCCGCCGCGCCCAGCACGTGGTGGACGAGGACCGGCGGGTGCTGGACGCGATCGCCGCGTTCGAGGCGGGGGACCTGGCGGAGGTGGGTCGGCTGTTCTACGCCAGCCACGCCTCGCTACGGGACCTGTACGACGTCTCCTCGCCGGAACTGGATGCGCTGGTGGACATCGCCAGGGCGACGCCGGGGGTCATCGGCGCGCGGCTCACGGGCGCCGGGTTCGGCGGCTGCACCATCAACCTGGTCCGCCGCGAGACCGTCCCGGCCCTGCGTGCGGCCGTCCTGCGCGACTACCCCGCGCGCACCGGCCTCACGCCGCGCGTGTTCGAGGTGGAGGCGTCCGCCGGGGCTCGCCGCCTCGCCTGAACGGCCGCGGCAGCGGGTGCCAGCCGCGGCGTCGCGCCCTACGCCGGGACCCGCCGCAGGTCGAACAGCCGGAACGTGAAGTCGCCGCGGACCAGCCGGTGGCCGTCCGCGCCGACGTCGCGCCCCTCGGGCATCGGATCCGGCGGCTCGATCCCCAGCCCCACGGCCATCAGCTCGTCGCCGCCTCGCTCGATCGTCGGCATCGGACCCTCGAAGGACGTCCAGCACGTGACGGCGTAGCGCGCCGCGGGATCGAGCCCGCGGACAGCCAGCCGGTCGCGGTGCGGCCACGGGTGCTGGAGCACGCGATAGTGGGCGACCACCGCCCGCGACGCATCCGCCGACGACACCATCCACGCCGCCTCGTTGCCGTCGCCCTCGAAGGGGCTGCGCAGCCGCGCGAACCGCCCGTACTGGAACAGGTCGCGGCGCTCCGTGTAGAAGGCCACCTGGCGCCGGACCGCAGCCAGGTCCGCCTCGCGCATCGCGGTCGGGTCCAGCTCGTACCCGAACGCCCCGAACATCGCCACGGCGGCGCGGAAGTCGAGCGGCGCCACCCGCCCGGTCTGGTGGTTGGGCACGGCGGACACGTGCGCCCCGAACGACGACAGCGGGTACGCGAACGACGAGCCCCACTGGATCCGCAGCCGCTCCACGGCGTCGGTGTCGTCCGAGGTCCAGGCCTGCGGGGCCCAGGCCAGGATCCCCGCGTCGAACCGCGCCCCGCCCGACGCGCACGACTCGAACAGGATGTCGGGGAAGCGGGCCGTCAGCCGCTCGTACAGCGCGTACATCCCCATCGTGTAGCGGTAGAAGAACTCGCCCTGGCGCTCCGGCGGCAGGGTGGGCGAGAACGGCTCGGTGATGAAGCGGTTCCAGTCCCACTTGACGTAGTCGATCGGCGCGGAGGCGATGACGTCGCCGATCGTGCCCGCGATGTGGTCCACGACCGCCGGGTTCGCGAAGTCGAGCACCAGCTGCTGGCGGCTCTCGGTGCGCCTGCGGCCGGGGACGCCGATCGCCCAGTCCGGGTGCGCCCGGAACAGGTCCGAGTCCGCGTTGACCATCTCGGGCTCGATCCACAGGCCGAACTGCAGGCCGAGCGCCCTGACCTCGCGGGCCAGGCCGTCAAGCCCGTGCGGCAGCTTGCGGCGGTCCACCACCCAGTCGCCCAGGGAGCGGTCGTCGTTGTCGCGGACGCCGAACCAGCCGTCGTCGAGCACGAACAGTTCGGCGCCCATCGCCTTGGCCGCGGCCGCCATCGCCACCAGGCGGTCATGGTCGAAGCCGAAGTAGGTGCCCTCCCAGTTGTTGAGGAGCACCGGACGGGGCCGGTCGCGCCATGGCCCGCGCGCCATCCGTCGGCCGAGCACCTGGTGGAGCGACGCGCTCAGCGCGGACAGGCCGTCGCCGCTCCAGGCCAGGAGAGCCTCGGGCGTGGTGAACGAGGCGCCTGGCTCGAGCGGCCAGGCGAACTGCTCGGGGTGCAGGCCGATCCGCAGGCGCGTCGTGCCGAAGTGGCCCACCTCGGCCTCCGCGAGGAAGTTGCCGCTCCACGCGAGCACGGCGCCCCAGCACTCCCCGGCAGCCTCCGTGGTGGCGGGCCGGCGCAGGACGAGCGACGGGTTGTGCTCGTTGCCCGAGCCGCCGCGCAGGCTGCCCACGCCCTGCCTGCCGGGAACGACGGGACGGTCCACCGGCATCCGTTCCCGCGCCCACGCGCCCGAGAAGGTCACCAGCCGCCAGTCGTCGTCGGGCAGGTCGAGCGTTGCGCTCATCGCCGTCCGGACCACCACGCGGGCGGCGCCGAAGTTCTTGAGGCGCATCGAGCGGGCGACCACCGGCCAGTCGCGGAAGATCGAGAGCGACAGCGTCGCCACCAGCCCGGTCGGCCCGTCCGCGAGGTCGATCTCGAGCGTGTCCGCCTCGCGCTCGTCCTCGACATAGGCGGCCGGCAGCAGGCCCGGCAGGGCGGGCTTGCCCTGGAGGATGCGGTGGGTGACGTACCGCGGCTCCACCACCTGCGAACCGTCCGCCGCCTCCACGACGAGGGCGGGGACCCGGAAGTCGCCGAGGCCCGGCACGGGCAGCGCGAGCGCGACGGGCTCGCCGACGCGGTTGTCGAAGCCGCGGAAGTCGCGCGGGCCGAGGTGCGCGTACGACGGGCCGACGGCCAGCGGGGCGCCGGCGTGGTGGATCCCGATCCAGCCGTTGGGCAGCACGCCCAGGACCCAGGAGGTCCGGCCATTGTGGAGGTGCCACTCCCGGGTCTCGGGGCTCCAGGCGATGCTCATGCGGTCGGGCTCTCCAGCGATGCGATGGTCCAGGTCCACGTGTGCGTCCCGACCGGGACGAGGTATGGCGCGAGGGTGTCCGGCCCGCAAGAGGCCGTCCCCACGCCGCGGTGGGCGGCGTCGATGGTGACGAAGGTCTCGGGGCGGGCGACCACCTCGTCGTCGTGCGTGGCGGCGTCGAGGTCCTGTGCGGTGACATGGAGGGCGGCCACCTGCCGCGGCCGGTCAAGGTCGATCCTGATGCCGCCGACCGCGAGCCACCGGACGCCGGCGTGGCCGCCGCTCTCCTGCGGCCGCACGTACGGGGTGAGCTGCTCGGTCACCGTGGACGACCACCGTCCGAGCGCGCCGCCCCGGGCGCGGTCCGGGTACGTCTCGTGGGGGCCCGTGCCGTACCAGGTGAGTGCCTCGTGGCCGGGGGCGAGCGTCAGGGCGGTGCCCACCCGGGGCAGGTCGGCGAGGGCCGGGGGCACCTCCACGGTCTCCGTGACGCGGATCGTGCCGTCGGCGGCCCGGCCAAGCCGGACGGTGTGGGGGACCTCGATCCCGGCAGCGGTGCGCCAGACGGCCCGGACGACGGTCTCGGTCGCGCCTCGCTCGATGCCGACCAGCGTGCGCGTCAGGCGAGCGAGGCCCCAGGCGGCCCAGCGGGCGGCCATCCCGCCAATCCGGTCGTTGTCGGTAGGCGCGCGCCAGAGCGCCAAGGCGGGCGGGGCCGCGAAGGCCGCGTGGGCGAGGTTGCCGGCCGCGTCGAGCGGCACGTCGCCGGTGGTCACGGGCGGCTCGGGCGTCACGGCCCCGGCGAGGACGACCTGCGCCCAGCCCACCTCGTGGCCTGCCTCGGCCCAGGTGGTCGCCTCGGCCAGCGCGAAGCGCACGGTCAGCACGCGCTCGGCGCGGCCGGCCGCAGGCAGCGCGAAGCCCGACAGCGCGGCCTCGGCCCTCGCCCCCGGCGCCACGACGGGCAATGGCAGGTCGCCGGACGCTACGACGGCGCCGTCGTCGGCCACGGACCAGCCGGCCCGCAGCCACGAGAGGTCGCGGAAGTCGCCGCGGTTCTCGAGCGTGACCCGACCCTCGCGAGCCTCGTCGGCGCCGGACACCACGCGCGCCGGCGCCGCCA
>JAKAMV010000402.1 GCA_021812735.1 Chloroflexota bacterium
GAGCGGCAGGATCGTGTGGTGCCACGGCTGGGCGATCGCGTTCGACCCGTCGTCTTGCGCCGCGATCGCGTCGTGCACGTCGGGACGGTGCTCGCGCAGCCAGACGGCGAGCGTCGGGCCGACGTCCCATCCGATCCGGCGGAAGTTGCCGCGCAGCGCGTTCGGCACGTAGCACTCGTCGGCGACGCGTTCCGTCCAGTCATGGGCGGGTGCGGCGCTCGGATCGGGCGGCACCGCACCGGAGAACGGATCCCGCCGGTCGGGTTGATAGAAGTGACCGTGGATGGCCAACCGGGGGCGCGTCATCCTACGGAGTGTCGCACGCACCGCGGGGCCGACGCAGGGCGCGGCGACTCTGGGCGCGGGGCACGAGCTCGCGGCGGTCCCGCGACCGGAAGGCACCGCGCGGTGGGGCGGTGGCGATGCAGCGGGGGGATCACCGCCCTGCCGCGAGCTCCTCGGCCCGCCGGTCGCGTGTGCTGCTGACGTCGAAGCGGACAGCGACCGCCGCACGTTCCGCGGGGGCGAGCGCCAGCGGCCAACGCAGCAGCAGGCAGCTGCCCTGGTACTGGCGTTCGAAGCCGGCTTCGGAGTTCGAGACGGTCTCGACCGGATACCACGCCACGTCGGCGGGCGGGTTGGTCGACGCATGGATCGCGGCGCCCTCGACGTCGTTCCCGAACGAACACGCGGCAAGGACGCCGGGATGGGCGCTCGAGTCGTGGGGGTAGCGGGTGGCCGATGCGCCCGCGGCGCCCGATGCGCCCGATGCGCCCCCGGCTCCCGCGGCACCCGACCCGGCCCGCGGCGCCGACCGCACGTCGTACCAGGCCGCCGGATTCCCGCCCCCGCCCGCAAGGTTCACGTTCCATTCGACCACCAGGTCGCCCTGCAGCGGCGCGTCACCGCGGTGCTCCAGCACCACTTCCAGCACGAGCGACGGGTCGCGGCGGCCACCCGCCAGGCGCAGTCTCTTGCGCAGCAGCACCGGCTGGCCCGCCAGCCGCCCGTCGCGCTCCGCCACCAGCTCCGTGTCGGTCAGTCGCGCGACACGGTACGGAGCGTCCGCCAGGTCGGCCAGCTCCTCGAAGTCCTGCCGGCGGAACGCCTCTATGGGGGTCCCCGGCGGCACGACGTGCACGAGGGCCGAGCGGCGCTCGTGGCGGTCGTAAACGAGGAGCCGGCCCAGGCCGGGCTCCTTGGCCGCCACGATCTCGTGGATCGTCTGTGGTGCCGGGGCCGCGGTCCCTTCCGGCGCGTGCGTCGCCAGCTGCGTCTCCCACTCCTGTTGCGCCCCTGCCGCCCGCTCGTGGGCGAGCAGCGTCTCGTGGTATGCCTCGGGCCGCCGCCGTAGCACGGACGCCAAGGCCAGGCGGGTCGCGCGCAGATCCCAGCTGCTGATCGCCGCCCCTTCCGCCAGGTCGACCACGACCACCTGGCCCGCCGCGGCGAGATACGCCTCAGGGATCCCGTCGAGGTCGACGTCGAGCAGGGCAGCTCCTTCGGCCGGTGTCCAGAAGGTCTCGCCTGCGTCGGGGTGCCCGTTCGGGCCGAGCAGCCAGCCAAACCCGGCGGCTCCCGCCATCCCCACCTCGAGCGGGGTCCCGCCGACGGCCCACGGCGCGCCTCCCGCGAGCTGGCCGGGCTGCTCGTCGCGGACCCGGGCCCCGTCGGCGATCTCCTCGGCCGCGATCAGGTGCGCGTGCGTGGCCAGACGCATGTGCACGATGTAGATCCCGCCGAAGAGGCCGTGCCAGTAGCAGTCGTTCGACTGGCCGCGGTACAGATGGTCGAGCGCGGCATCCTTCTCCTCGCCATCCGGCATCGCCGCGACCTTCGCCGAGGCCCGCAGCATCTGCTTGTGCAGGTCGTTGATTTCCCGGTAGCGCGCCAGGAAGTTCCGCCAGAACCCGCCGTGCAGGAACCGTTTCTCCGGCAGGTCATGCTCGAACGCTCGTTTCACCAGCGCTGTGAACAGGTTCGCGTCGCCCGGGGGCAGGGCCCACTCGCCCATCTCGATGTACGACGCCGTCGGCACGTAGACGCGCCCCGCCGGCGGCTCCTGCGCGAGCCAGGCCGAGGGCGTCACGGTCGTCAGCCACTCGGCGTTCTCCTCGAGCAGCCCGAAGAAGCGGTCGATCCAGCGGTTCGTACCCCAGCAGTGCTCGTAGGTCCCCGGCCACGCGCCGAACTTCTCGCCGTCGTCGCCCATCATCCCGAGCCGCCGCCCGTCCTCCGTGGCATGGTCGCGCAGATAGGCGATGACGTCCTCCGGTGCCCCGAACGGGATCCGGTAGCGCAACCCCTGCTCCGTGCCGAAGACGCGCAACAGACGCCCCTGGTCCTCGGTGACGTACGCGCCCCACATCGCGTCCTCGGCGATCGCCGCGGCGCGGAAGTGGTTGTCGTCGAGGATCGTCCAGTCGTAGCCGGCGTCGGCCAGGACCGAGGGGAGCTGCGGTTCCCAGACGCGTTCCGCCAGCCATGCGCCACGGGGGCGCCGTCCGAACAGTCGCTCGACCTCGTCCGCCATGCGCACCAGCTGGCCGTGCCGGTCGCGGGCCGGGAGCGAGACGAGCACCGGCTCGTAGTAGCCGCCGCCGAGCACCTCGACCTGATCGCGTGCCACCAACTCACCCAGGCGCCCGAGGAAGTCCGGATGGGTCGCCTGCAGCCATTCGATCAGGGGTCCCGTGTAGTGCAGCGACAGCCGCACGCCGGGGTGCCGCTCGAGGGCCTGCAGCAGCGGCTGGTATGCCTTCTCGAAGACGTCCTCAAAGATCCAGCCGAAGTTGCCGACCGGCTGGTGGTTGTGGATCGCGAGCGCCAGTGCGATGCGGCCGGCCACCGGCCTCCCTCCGTCTCCTCGTCCGATGCGTCGATCGGGGCTCGACGCGCTGTTCAGTCGTGGCTGGGGACGCCCGGCGAACCAACGGCGCTGCCGGTGCCCACCGGTGCGCCCACCGCGGAGCGCGCCGTGCCAGCGGCGCCACCTGTCGTGTCTCGCTGCCGCCTCGTGCCGGAGCCCTCGGCACCCGCAGCGCGGCGTCCGCCGCGCGAGGTTCGCGGGCCGGCTTCGCGCGCCGCCGGAAGGTAGAGCTGCACGATGTATTCCTGGAGCATCCGCGTGGTCGAGAAGCGCCACACCGTGGTGCGGATGGACTCGCGCACGACCTCGAGCCAAGCGGACGGGATCCCGTCGCGACCCCGCTCGTAGTAACGCGGCACGACCTCCTGCTCCAGGATGCGGTAGAGCTCCTGGGCGTCCGCCCAGTCCTGGGCGCCCTCGTCGGGGTTGGTCTCGCGCCCCCCGATCGCCCAGCCATTCGTCCCCGTCCAGCCCTCGTCCCACCAGCCGTCGAGCACCGACACGTTCACGACGCCGTTCACCGCGGCCTTCATGCCGCTCGTCCCCGACGCCTCCAGCGGCCGTCGTGGGTTGTTGAGCCACACGTCGACCCCCTGGATCAGGAAGCGCGCGACCCGCATGTCGTAGTCCTCGATGATGAAGACGCGACCCTTGAGGCGCGGGGAGCGGCTGCGCTCCCAGATCTCCTGGATGACGCGCTGGCCCGGACGGTCGGCGGGATGCGCCTTGCCTGCGAAGACGACCTGCACCGGTCGCTCGGGGTTCCAGAGGAGCCGCGCCAGGCGCTCCTCGTCGGTGAAGAGCAGCGAGGCGCGCTTGTAGGTCGCGAAGCGGCGGGCGAAGCCGATCGTGAGCGCGGCCGGGTCGAGCAGGTGGCTGATCGCCTCGAGCTCCTCGGGCGGCTCGCCGTGGCGGGCGAGCTGGGCGAGGAGGCGGCTGCGGGCGAAGTGTGCGAGCTCCAGCTTCTGGCGCGCATGGGCGGTCCAGAGCTGCCGGTCGGTGATCTGGTCGATGTGATCCCAGAAGCGCCGTGCCCGCACCTCGGCGTCGAGGGCGTCGAGGTCGCCGCCGTGTTCGGCGTAGAGGTTACGGATCGGCCGCCCCACCCAACTCGGCACGTGGATGCCGTTGGTGATGCCGAGGATCGGGCGCTCGAGGATCGGGCCCCAGGTGGCGTTGGCGGTCCGGGCGTGGAGCTGGCTGACCGCGTTCGCCCCGTTCGTGAGGCGCAGGCTGAACGCCGTCATGTCGAACTCGCCCGGGTTGCCGTCCACGCCGCGTCCCAGCTCGAGGACCCGCTCCAGGTCCACACCGTCGGGGCCGGCCAGCGGCGCGGCGATGCGGCGGATCAGGTTCGCGTCGAACCGCTCGTTTCCCGCGGAGACCGGCGTGTGGATCGTGAAGACGGAGTCGCGCCGGACCCTGCCCAGCGCCTCCTCGAACGACACCCCCTGCGCGACGAGCTCCCGTGTCCGTTCCACGAGCATCATCGCGGAGTGCCCCTCGTTGAGGTGCCAGACGACCGGCCGGATGCCGAGCGCGCGCAGCGCGCGGACCCCGCCCACGCCCAGGACCATCTCCTGGCAGAAGCGCATCTCGCGGCCGCGCACATAGAGGATGCTCGTGATCGGCCGGTCCTCGGGCGCGTTGTCGCCGATGTCGGTGTCGAGCAGGAGGAGCGGGACACGGCCGACCTGCGCGAGCCAGACCGCGCACCAGACCGTGCGGCCCGGCAGTTCGACCGGCACCTGCAGCGCGTCGCCCTCGAGCGACGCGACCCGCAGGAGCGGCAGCCGGAGCGGGTCGTAGTCGGGGTACGCATGCTCTTGGTGCCCGTCGGCGTCGATCGTCTGTCGGAAGTAGCCGCGCCGGTAGAAGAGGCCCACGGCGACGAAGGGCAGGGCCATGTCCGACGCCGTCTTGGCGTGGTCCCCGGCGAGGACGCCGAGCCCGCCCGAATAGATCCCCAGCGTCTCGGTGAGGCCGTACTCGGCACAGAAGTACGCGATCGGTCCGTCGAGCGCACGGCCGTGGTGCCGCGTGAACCAGTGGCCCGCGCCGTTGGCCATGTACCGCTCGAAGTCCCGGAGGACTTCCTCGTAGTCCGCCATGAACGCGGGGTTCTCGAGCAGATCGGACCAGGCCTGGTGGCTCATCAGGATCGCGATCGGGTTGCGGTAGCGCGACCAGGCGACGGGGTCGATGCGCGCGAACAGCTGGCGGACTTCGGGGTGCCAGGTCGAGTACAGGTTGTACGCGAGGGCGCGCAGCCCCTCCAACCTCGGCGGCAGTCGAATGGCGGGCGGGGGGAGCGTGGGGATGACGGGGGCTTGCTGCATGGGTGAAGGGATCGTACACGAACGGGGCGCAGTAAACCGATTTACTCGGGGCGATTCGGCCGTCGGGTCCCAGCGAGCGAGCGGCGTGCTGCCGTGCGCGCGGCGTACCATCGCACGTCATGAAGATCGCGATGGTCAGCTCGGAGTGCGAGCCGTTCGCCAAGACGGGTGGTCTGGCGGACGTGGTCGACGCCCTCGCCAGAGCGCTGGGTGAGTTGGGGCACGAGGTCGACGTGTACCTTCCGCGCTACCGCGGCGTGGATCCTCCGGGACCGGCGCAGCGGATGCGGGTGGTGCTGCCTGCCGCCGAGTCGGTCGACCTCCTCAGTGCACGAGCGCGTGGCTACCGCTTGCGCCTGGTCGACCATCCGCGCAGCTTCGACAGGGCCGGGTTCTATGGCGAGGGCGGGACCGACTACCCTGACAACGGCGCCCGGTTCGCGGTCCTGGGACGGGCCGCGCTCGAGGCGATTCGCGCCGAGGGCGGGGGAGTGGCGCTGCTGCACGGGCACGACTGGCAGGCTGGTCCGGCGGTGCTGCTGCGCGACCTGTGCTACGGCACGGATCCCGTGCTGGCGGGCATGGCGACGCTCGTGACGTGCCACAATCTCGCCTACCACGGGTGGGTGCCCCGCGAGCGTGTCGGCTCGCTGGGGCTGCCTGCGACGGTGGGCGCTCCGGACGGCGTCGACCTGCTGCGCGAGGCGGTGGCCCGGGCGGACATCGTCAACACGGTGAGCCCCACGTACGCCAGAGAATCGCGCACGCCGGAGTACGGCGCGGGGCTCGACGACATCCTCCGCGCGCGGGGCGATACCTACCTGGGGATCCTCAACGGGATCGATCCACGGCTCTGGGATCCCGCCACCGACGACGCGCTGCCGCAGCGGTACTCGATCGACGATCCGACGGGCAAGGCGGTCTGCCGCTCCGATCTCGCCGGGCGGCTGGGGCTCGACCTGCGGGCGGAGGACGGCGGCATGCCGCTCTTCGGCATGGTGGGGCGGCTCGATCCGCAGAAGGGATTCGATCTGCTCACCGGGGCCGCCGAGGCGATGCTCGCAGACGGCGCGCGGCTGGTGATCATCGGGACGGGGGACGACCGCCTCGTGCGCGGACTGCGGGAGATCGGCGCCCGCTGGCCGCGGCGGCTTGCGATCCTCGAGCGCTTCGACCGCGACGAAGCGCGCCGGATCTACGCGGGGAGCGACCTGCTGTTGATGCCGTCGCGGTTCGAGCCATGCGGCCAGAGCCAGATGATCGCGCTGCGCTACGGCACGATCCCCCTGGTGCGGCACACCGGCGGCCTGGCCGACACCGTCGTGGACGCCGACGCGGACCCCGCGCGGGGGAACGGGTTCGTCTTTGGACCCGCCGAGCCCGCCGCGCTGGTGGCCGCCGCGCGCCGTGCGATCGCGGCCTACCGCGACACCGCCCGCTGGGGCGCGTTGGTGCGGCGCGCGATGGCGTGCGACTTCTCGTGGAGTGCGTCGGCGCCCCGCTACGTCGAGGCGTACGATCGCGCGCTCACGATCCGGAGGCGTCGCTCGGGCGGCGGGCCGGCTGCCTAGCCCAGGATCCCGCGCAGGACCTGCAGGAACCGCTCTCGGTCCTCGCGGTACGGGCTGTGCCCGAGGCCTGGCAGTTCGTGCACGCGCGATGGGCCGAGCGTGGCGCGCAGAAGTCCGAGCACCGGCGGCGGGATCAGGCCGCCCGCCGCGGGGTCGCCGGCGATCACGTCGACAGGGAGGTCCGCGTGGGCCGCCCGCCAGGCTGCCATCAGGGCGAGAGGGTCCCAGGGGCCGCTGCGGGCGACGGCCTGGGCTGCCAGCGGGGACGTCTCCACCATCGCGTGGGCCGCGGCCTCGACCGTAGCGTCGTCCGCGCCCGACTCGCGCACGAGCGCGCGGGCCTGCTCGAGGTCCAACCCGGGCCGCAGTTCGGCGCCGAACGACGTGGCCATCTCGGCGCCCTGCTCGGGCGTCAGGAACGGGGGATCGAGCAGGACGAGGTGCGCGGCCGGCGCCCCGGCGTCGATCGCCGCGAGCGCCACGCCGGCGCCCCAGGAGTGCCCCAGCACGACCGGCAGCCGGGCTGCCGTGTCGTCTATCGGCGGATCGTTCGCGCGGGCGTCGCGGCGCCGCTCCGCCGGAGGCAGCGCGCGCATCGCCCGCGCCACCACTTCGCCGACGCGCCGCAGCTCGTAGGGCTCGACGCCGACCGCCTCCTGGTCCGGCAGCAGGGCGCCGCGCGCGTCCGTCCACCGTGTCTGGCCGTGCCCGGGCAGATCGAGCGCGTCGACCGTCCAGCCGTCGCGCGCCAGCCTCCGTCCGACGCCGTCCCAGGCGAGGGCGTTGCCCATTACGCCGTGCAGGATCACGAGGCGGCGCTCGGACGAGGCCGCGTCGTCGGGCGGCGACCAGCGCAGGCCGCTGACGCGGATGCCGGGCAAGGCGAGCATCCGGCGAACGGGCGCGTCCGACGGCGCGGAGGGCATGGCGGCGCCGCGCGGCGGATCGGGCTGGGCCCCGGCGAAGCGCGGCCGCATGATGGGCAGTACCGTTAGTGGCGGGCCAGCCGCTCGGCCAGGCTGCGGCCGGTGGGGACCCTGCCGCGCCGTTCGGCGAGGCGGTCCAGGCGCATCATCGCCAGCTGCACGTAGCGGGCGCCGAGCCAGCGCAGCGGCTCGGGTTCCCAGTCACGGGAGTGGTGGTTCACGAACGGCAGCTCCGTGAGCTCACTCCGCTGGCCCGTGATGAGGTCCGCCAGCGTCCGCCCCGCCAGGTTCGAGGTAGCCACCCCGTGGCCCGTGTAGCCACGGGCCGAGGCGATCCCGGTCGCGGGGTCGTACGCGAAGGTCGGCATCCAATCGCGCGGCATGCCCAGCGGGCCGCCCCAAGCGTGCGTGAAGCGGATCCCGCGCAGCGTGGGGAACCAGCGCACGAGCATGTGACGGAGCATCGCGTGCGTCGCCTCGTCCCGGTCGAAGCGTGGGTCGATGCGGGACCCGAAATGGTAGGGCGCGCCGCGGCCGCCGAAGAGGATCCGGCCGTCCGGGGTGCGCGACAGGTAGTCGATGGTGAGCCGGAACGAGGAGACGCACTCGTGCCGATCCCACCCGACGGCGGCCCACTGGGCG
>JAKAMV010000403.1 GCA_021812735.1 Chloroflexota bacterium
CAGCTGGCTGACCGGGATGGTCGTCGGCGCCGTGGCCTACTGGCTGCTGGCGGGTTCGCAGGTGCGCAAGGAAGCGGAGCGCACCGCGGACTGACCCTGGTTCCGGTTCCAGTTCCAGTCGGGGCCGCGGTTGCGGTGTGAGCCTGAGCGGCGGCTCGGGTGTGGGCCGCGGTTCGGGCCGCGATCCGCCGGGATGTGGGCCGCGACTCGCCGCGATGCGGGCCGCGATCCGCCGCGGCCCCGGATCCATCGACGCGCAGGGAACGCCGGGTTGTCCGGCCCGGCGCGCCGACGGCGTCCAGGAGCGCCCGATGCCCGGCGTCCGCCGATGGCGCTCGGCACCGGGGTTGCACGCGGCTAGGGGTGGAGGTGGAGCGGGAGACGGGTCTCGAACCCGCGACATGCAGCTTGGAAGGCTGCCGCTCTGCCAACTGAGCTACTCCCGCCCGGGCGACGCGAATGCCCCTGCACCCTACCACGGACGGCGTCCGGCGCGCAGCCCGGGGGGGCGGCGCTCGCCCGGGCCACCAGGCGTGGGGACACGACCGGCCCGAGGGCTGACAGGTCGGTCGGCACGGCCAGGCCCGAGCCGTTGCGAGGCCGATGGCCCGCTGCCGCGCGGCGTGCGCCGGATGACCGGCCGCGAGCCGCTCCACAGGGGGTCAGACGGCGAGCGCCTGCTATGATCCGCACGCCGGTGGCGCAGCTTGCGGGGGAGCTTCGCGTTCCTGAGGAAAGGAGTGCCACATGTCCATCCGAGCTCGAGCCATCGTCGCCACCATCGCCCTCGCGCTGCTCGGATCGGTGGCGGCCTGCTCCTCGCAATCCGCCTCGAGCGGGCCGGCGGCCTCGCCGGAGGCGACCCTCACGGTGGGCACGGCGGTGACGGCCCCCTTCGAGTTCTACGATGCGAGCCAGCACCTGGTGGGCTTCGACATCGATCTCATGAACGAGATCGGATCGCTCATCCACCGGAAGGTGACCTATCAGGTCGGCCAGTTCAGCGCGCTCGTCCCCGACCTTCAGGCGCACAAGGTCAACGCCGTCATCGCCGCCATGTACATCACACCGGCACGCGAGCAGGTGGTGACGTTCGCCACGCCGTACCTGCAGACGGGGCTGGTCATGGTTGAGCGAGCGGGGCTCAACCTCCACAGTGCGGCGGACCTCAAGGGGCTGAAGGTGGGCGTGAAGTCGGGCGCCACGGGCCAGGCCTACCTCAACGCCAACAACACCGGCGCGATCCCCGTCGTCTACAGCGACACGCTCTCGTCCTTCCACGATCTCGTCGCCGGGCGGATCGACGTGGTCCTCAACGACTACCTGAACACCCTGGCGTTCCTCAAGGACACGCACGCGAACGTGCAGATCGTGGGGGGCAACGCGACGCCCGTGTATCTCCAGCACAACGAGCTGGGGATCGCGGTGTCCAAGGACGAGACGACGCTGTTGAGCCAGATCAACGGCGCGCTCGCGACCCTGCAGCGCAACGGGTTCATCCAGTCCGACTTCGCCAAGTGGCTGGGCACGCTGTCCGGCGGTTCGCCGGCGCCTGCCTCGTCACCCGCGGGATCGCCGGCGGCCGCCTCCGCCGCACCGTAGGCGCTCGTCCGGCGTCTGAGCTCCCCGCGAGCATCGCAGCTCGATGAGCGTCTTGGTATCCGCGCTGCCGGATCTGACCCAAGGTGCCCTCATCACGGCCGAGGTCACGTTCGAGGCGATCCTGCTCGCGGCCGCGGTCGCGCTCGTCTTGGTGGCAATGCGGCTGTCCGGCTTTCGGGCCCTCGATGTGATCGCGCGTGCCTACATCTGGTTCTGGCGAGGCGTGCCGCTGATCATCGAGCTCTACCTCATCTACTTCGGTCTGGCGACGGCCAACATCCTCACCCTGTCACCCTGGGTTTCCGCGGTCCTCGGCCTAGGGCTCAACACGGCGGCGTTCTTCGCCGAGATCATGCGGGCCGCCATCCTCTCCATCGACAAGGAGCAGTGGGAGGCCGGGGACATGGAGAGCCGGCGGGCGGTGACGCTGGCGTTGGTCATCTTTCCGCAGGCGAGCGCACGCATGATCCCTCCGCTTATGAACCAGATCATTCTCTCGCTGAAGAACTCCTCCCTGGTGGCCTTCGTCGGGGTCACCGAGCTCTTTCTCGTCGGCCAGAACGTGATCTCGTCGACGTTCCAGGACCTGCCCATCTACATTGGTGTGGCGGGCGGCTACCTGATCATGGTCACGTTGCTGACCTTCCTCGGGGACTATGCCGAACGGCGATTGATGGTGCTCGCGTGACCAGACGGGCCCAGGGCACCCATGTCCGGTAGGAATCTGCAGGCCGGCGACGCCGGGCGCGAGCAGGGCGCCGGCCGGTCGGCCACCGTGGAGCTGCGCCACGTCACCAAGGCGTTCGGCGACGTGGCGCCCATCCAGCACCTGGATCTTGAGGTGCGGGACGGTGAGTTCCTCGTCATCCTGGGCCCCTCAGGCTCCGGCAAGAGCACGTTGCTGCGGATCATCGCGGGACTGGACCATCCGTCGGATGGGCAGGTTCTGATCGACGGCCGAGATGTGACGAACGTCCCGGCCCGCGATCGCGGCTGCGGCTTCGTCTTCCAGAGCTACGCGCTCTTCCCCCACCTCACCGTGCTCGGCAACATTGCCTACGGCCTCCGACGGCGAGGCACGCCGCGCAAGGAGGCGGAGGCACGGGCGGCCGAGGTCGCCGCCCGGCTCAACCTCACCGAACTGCTCCATCGGCGACCACGGCAGCTCTCAGGTGGCCAGCGGCAACGGGTTGCCCTCGGGCGAGTACTCGCCCGCCAGCCGAGGGTGTTCCTGTTCGACGAGCCCCTCTCGTCGCTCGACGCGCAACTGCGGACCCAGATGCGAACCGAGCTCGTGACACTCCATCGACAGTTGCAGACGACGTCCATCTTCGTCACCCACGACCAGGTCGAGGCGATGACGATGGGCGACCGGGTGGCCGTGCTGCATGACGGGCGCCTCCAGCAGCTCGGCAGCCCGCTCGACCTGTATGAGCGACCGTCGAACGTGTTCGTCGCCCGTTTCGTCGGGAGTCCGCCCATCAACCTCTTTCCTGCGGCGTTCCATGACGGGGTCTTCCGGATCGATGGGAGCATCGTGAAGGGCCCGCGCACTGCGGCGAGGGACGTGCTCTGCGGGCTGCGCCCGGAGTTCACTCGCCTGCGTGCGGCAGGTGCAGCCGATGCGCAGCCGGCTGACCTCTGGCTGACGGGACGGCTCAAGCTCGTGGAGCGTCTTGGTCCGGAGGCCTTCGCCTACGTCGAGGTCGCTGACGACACCGTCGTGTGCCGGGTGGACAACTCGATCCGGCTCGAACCGGGCGAGGCGGTCGAGGTTGGACTGGATCTGAGCCACGCATCGTGGTTCGACGCCGACGAAGGCACCCGCCTGGAATCCTAGGGCCTCCCGGCGAGCGGCTCGAGCGAGCGCCTCGTGCCGCACCGTCGGCACGCACGTGATGGCCCGCTGCACCGCTTCGGCGTATCGATGGCGCCCCGGCCGTCAGCGAGCCTGAGAGGGGCGACGCCGACGGGGCAATGGCCACCGTCCTCACCGTCGGCACGGCGGACAGCAGCGGGATCGACATCGCATTGGCCAAGGCGCCGACCTACGGTGGCAGCGTCGCCGGCAGGGTGACCGAAAGCGGCAGCGCGCCCGTCCCGGGCATCAGCGTGACTGCCTGCCCGACCGCGGGTCCCCCCGCGTGCTTCGCCACCACCACGGGCGCCGACGGCACGTACACGATCGGTCTGCCCGCCGGGAGCTACACGGTCTCCTTCGATGATCCGACCACCACGCATCCCTCCGGCTCTGGCGTGCCGTGCGCGGGTCGCGATGGTGTCCCGCTCCGCTCCGGCCGGGGATCCAGGTGCGTGGGGTGGGGCGGTCCGCGCCTGCCGCGCGGTGTGACCGATGCCCCCTGAGCGGTATCCTTGGCTATACCGCTCAGGAGGTGCCCGGCATGGCCAAGCTGTATTACACCCCCCGCGAGGTTGCCGAGATCCTCGCCATCAGCGATGACGCGGTCCTCGATCTCATCCACCGGGGGGACCTGCCCGGGCTGCGCGTCTCGCCGCGCATCACCCGCATCCCCATCGCCGCCTTCGACCGCTGGCGCGAGGGATACCGGCCCCGCCGGCGACGCGTCTCCATCGCCCCGGCCCACCGTCGGCGTGCGATCGGCGCCGACGAGCAGCTTCCCGGCACCCGCGAGCTGGTCGCGCGGTGATCGCCAGTGCCGACGCGTTGCTGCGCTACCTCGCCGACCTGGTCGAGCAGATCGAGCGGCTCGCGGTGACGGTGCTGCCACCGAACGACGCCGACGAGATCGCGCTGGGCCGGGAGAACGACGGCTCGCTGGTCATCGACCTGGCGTGCCGTCCTCCACTCCCGCCGCGATCTGCCGACGTCGAGATCGCGCTCTTCGAGCGCTGGCGCCCGAGCGGGCGCGACCAGTTCGAGCGCGTCGACTACGCGTACGAGATCCGCCATCACGAGCTGGGCTATCGACGGGCGTTCCATCGGCACGACGCCGAGCACTTCCTCCGGGCCTTCGACGTCGCAACGCACGAGCATTGCGAGGCGGTCCTCGGGTACCCCACCTGCGCCCACTACTTCGGCGAGCCCGTGGGGGACGCCAGCGATGGTTTCCGCCGCGTCTACGAGCTCTGGCTGACCGACGCGAAGCCCGACTGCTCCGCGCTGTCCTGTCTCGGCTGAGCGTTCCGTTACCACCCCCGCCTGCCTCGCCGGTCTCGATGGGCGACGATCTGCGCCACGCGGACCTTGACGCGGCCGCCGCGCGGGACGAGGCTCGCACCGCGGCGACCGGGCTGCGCGTGGTGAGGGGAGTGGTGACTGATGCGTTCCAGGGTGGCGGCGATGCTGGTCGCGCTGATCGTGGCGGGCTGCGGCGCTGCGCAGGTCACGCCGACTCGCTCGCTGCCATCGCCGAGCGCAGGCGTGCCGTCGGCCAGCCTCCCAACCGCCCCCGTGACCCCGGCCCCCGCATCGCCCGCCGTGCCGGTGCCCTCGCCGGGCCCGACCGCGCCGGTGACTCCAGAGGGAGCGCTGCCCGCCCTCGAGCTGCCCAGGCTCGTGGGACCCGCGACAGCGCTGCACGCGGTACCTGGCACCCGGCCGCTGGCCACCTGGGGCTCGCGAGCCTACACGGTGGATGAGCCGCTGCGGAGCGGGCGGGCCAGCCTCCTCGTGACCGACCTCGCCGTGGGCGCGACCACGCACACCGCGGTTCCGCTCCTGGCCGGCGAGACGACCGTGCCGCCCGACGGCTTCGCGGACCCGGCCACGATCGTGGCCGCCGACGCGCACTGGCTGGCGGTGGTGGTGTGGAAGCGCCTCGGCCCGACGGGCGGCGACGTGGGCACGCCGTGCTCGGGCCACGAGGAGCAGCCCGTGGCCTGGCGCCTGCTGGTCACCGCGCTCGATCCGGCCACGGGCCGGCCGGCCGGCGCGTTCCGCGTTCTCGACCACGGCACGAACAGCCATCCCTTCACGCTCCCGGGGCAGGGTGAGGGCTGTGGCGGGCCGCGCACGCCGCGCGTCTCGCTCGATGGCGACGAGATCGCCTATACCGTGGAGGAGACCGGCGCCGCGACCAGCTTCGCGACGCGGATCGAGGTCCGCACGCTCCCCGCCGGGTCGCTGGTGCGCTCGCTCGAGCGGCCCCAGGAGGTGCTCGTCGTGGCCCTCTCCGGCGGCCTCCTGGCCTGGCAGCCCTTGAACCATCCCGACGCGGGCGTATGGGTCGAGCAGCTCGGTGCATCGCCGGAGCAGGTGGTGCCCCCGCGCCCGACCTGCTGGCTCGGCGGCGCGACCGCGGGCTGGGTTGGCATGTGCTGCGTCCCCACCGGCTACCAGGCCGAGAGCTACACCCCCTACCAGCCGGTCGTCTGGTCCCCGGCCACCGGGCTGCGCCAGCTCGCCGGGCTCCCCCGACTGGTGGTGAGTTCCCCGCCGTCGCTCGGTGGGGGCTCGCTCATGGCCGATGGCGGCTCGCCGATCGAGGGGAGCGGAACGCTCGTCGAGGTGTCGTTGGCCGGGTTGCCGACCGCTCCCTGACCCTCGGCGCCAGGCCGGCTCGACCCGCAGCCGTCCGCACCGGTACGCCCACGCAGGCCACCTCGAGCCAGGTCGGCGCGCCGAACGCGGCGTGCTCGTCGCCGCGCGACGGCGCTGGACGCGGAGACCGACGCTGTGGCCTGCGGCCAGGACGCCGACAGGCCCCGCTCCCCCGGAGCGGGGCCTGTGTGGTCGATGAGCCACGCGGCGACGACGCGAGGTCGCCGCCAGGTGAGCAGTCTTACTTGAACGCGAAGGTCGCGGTCTCCGTGGAGCCGTCGACAAACTGGACCACGAGCTGGCCGCACGTGCCCGACCAGCTCTTATCCGTCTTCCACACGTACGTGTACTGGTCGCTGGTCGGGTCGTAGGTCAGGCTGCTGCCACCGGCCGTGACGGTGTCGAGGGCAGTGCCCTCCGACGTCGTCGTGCCGCACGTCACCCGCTGCATCTGCGGGTAGCCCGCGGCGAAGATGTCGAGTCCCTGGTCGCCGCCTAGGCTGAACTTCACCGGGACCGCGGACCCGGCCTTCACCGTGTTCGTCGCGGTGTTGCTGATCGGCGCGAAGAACCCGCTGAACGTGTAGGCGAAGCCGCTCACCGCCACCGAGTACATGCGGTCGACCGCGCCTTGGAACTCCAGCGTGTCTCCCTGCTTGGGATCTCCATAGCCGTTGCTCGTGTAGAGCACGGTTCCGCTCGTGCCGGCGCTGGGGGTGCCGCTATACGGCACGACGCCGGTGCTCTGGAAGTAGAGCCCGACGTAGTCGCCGGCCTGGACGATGATGCTCGGGCTGAGCGTCTCGTTCACCACCACCCCGGTGGCCGGGGCGTTCACCACGGGGCTCGTGCCCACCACGGAGGCGCTGCCGCTGTGCGAGCCACGGACCACGACGAGCTGCACGCCGCCGGTGGTACCGGCCCAGAAGGACCAGCCCGTCAGCACGCCGTTGCCGCTGATCGGGTGGTTCGTGTCGACGATGACGAAGTTCTGGTAGGTGTCGAGATACGGCCGAGCGATGACGTCATTCCCGCCGCTGATGGTGGTCGCAGCCGCAACGGGCGTAGCGGCGAGGACAGCCATGAGCGCGGCAAGCGTCAGTCCGACGAGCGTTGTGCGCATAGAACCCTCCCGTGTACCTCCCCCGGTCGGCCTCGCCAGTGGGCTCGCTGCGGTTCAGGCGGCCGAACTGGAACCGCAGGTCAGCGCCGCCCCGGAAGTAACCACCGTACGACGCAAGCTCCGGCGCAAGGCAGTGCCGAATGGACCGGGAGGTGCTCCGCCGCAACACAGATGGGTCAAAGCATCCTGCCGGCAGAGGGATGCGGTTCAGCGCGCTGCGTTCCGCGGGGGCTGCTGACCTTGCCAGGCATTCGTTCGTCTGCCAGTTCCCCGGCGCGGACGGGCTGCCGGGGAGGTATCTCCCGGACCGACCGCGCCGGCCCGCGGCACCTGCACGTTCCTCAATCCCAGCTGTCGGTCACGTAGCGCCGGACGAACGCGGCAAGGTCGCTCCGACGGATCCGATAGACCGGGCGCCCGTGGACGTGGATGGCCCGGGCCCTTAGCTTGCCCTCGCGGATCCACCGGGTGATCGTCTGGTGGGCCACGCCGAGCTCGCCCGCCGCCTGCGCCGTCGTCAGCCACCCCTCGTTGGTCATGCCGCACTCAGGGAGCGGCACCCGCCTGAGTCAAGCGAGGGCGCCCCCTGCGATCGGGCGCGGTCGCCGTCGGAACTGTCGGAACCGACAGAACGGAAACCCGCCGCCCCGCGCGGCGGCCTGCTTCCATTGGCCCGTCTGAGCTCGGGGCAGGAGGCCGCGATGGACCCCGGTGGAGCGGGAGGTGCTGGGCAGCCTCAGCCGGCTGCAGGCGGCCGGCATCCTGGAGCGCGTCACTTACGACCAGCGAACGGGCACAGGGACCGTTCGCTTCACCCAGCCGATGCTGCGGCTGCTGCGGGCGGGACGCCAGCCGCTCAACGACCCCCGGTTTCTCGCGGTGTTCGCCACCGGCGACCCCGCGCAGGTCCGCGCGTGGATCGCCCGCGAGGCGGCCGCCCTGCCGCCCGAGGCCGAGCGCTGATTCGGCCCCGGACGCCGGCCCAGGGACGCACCCGGGCCCCGGCCTCGGGCGAGGGCGGCGCTCCGGGGACCGAGCACGCCGAGCGACGCGTCGGCGGGCTCGCCCGGGCCGCGACCCCGTGCGCGCCCGGGCCCC
>JAKAMV010000404.1 GCA_021812735.1 Chloroflexota bacterium
GCACTCCGGCGCGGGGTGCCCGCTGGGCGGGCAACCCTCCGCGTGGCGGCGAGCAGATCAGCCCCGCGCCCGCCAACTCGCGCACCCTGCTGCCAGCTGGGCGGGCACCTGCACCGGGACGACCGCCGGGCGGGCAATCCCGCGGCAACCGCGCGGCAACCCGACCACGCCCCGAACTCGCCGGCGCAGCACGCCCCAACCGCGACGGATCCGCCGGCGCCGCGTGCTAGCCTCCGACGCGATGCGCGCATCCTTCGGACGCCCAGCCCCAGCCGGCTTCCCGGCCGAACGTCCCGCCCCGCCGGTCATCGCGGAGCCCGGTGACCCGTTCGCCTCGCTCCGCGTGCTCGACGCGTTGGCGCGGATGGACCGTGGCCGGCCGATCGCCATCGACGCGCTGGTTGCCCACCTCAACGCCGCGCACCTCGACTGGCTGTTCCCGCGCGACGTCGTGGTGGCGGTGCTGGTCGCGCTCCAGGCGAACTGGATGGCCGACTACCGCAACGCGTCGGGGATAGTTCTGGACGAGGGACTCGGCGGCGCCACCGTGCAGCTGGAGGACTCGTCGCGCGTGGACCCGTGGCTCGTGCGCCAGGCGCTCCGCGTCGCGGCCGAGTGCCGCGAGGCGCTTGACGAGTTCGCCCGCCGCGACCGGCTCGCCACCGGCGGGTAGCTGTGCTCGGCCCGGTCGCGCCGGCTCAGAGCAGCCCGCCGTTGACCAGGCGTGCGACGGGGTCCAGCGGGTCCGTCGGCCCGGCGCAGTACACGTCCCGGTCGTCGATGGAGAACCCGGCCTCCAGCAGCGGGCGCATGGCGGGGTTCGGGCCGGGCACGGTGAGGTCCAGCACGTCGCCGGCGGCGATGCAGCGGCCGGCCGCCGCCAGCACGGGGCCGACCGGGTCGGCGCCGGGGCGCACCACCAACCGGTCCACCGCCCGCACCGCCGGTCCCGTCTGCCGGTCGCGGCCGTAGCCCACGGCCACCGGCCCGGCGTCGTCGCGCACGATGAACGGGTCCGAGCCCGGCCAGCCCACCCACAGCTCGTGGTCGCGCGAGCGATCGGCCCCGGTCCACGCCAGCTCCAGCGCGGCCTGCTCGGCCGGGTCGCCGTCCACCACCTCGACGGCCCGGGCCCGCGGGTCGGCCGACGCGCGCCTCGCCGCCTCGGGCCCGCCCTCAAGGTAGAGCGCCACCCAGCGTGCCGCCATGCCCGCCCGGATGTAGATCGGCAGGGCGCGCGGATCGTCGGACGCGAACGTGGTCCGGGGCTGGCGAACCCCGTAGAGCGCCGCCAGCAGCTGCCTGCCCAGCCCCTGCCCGAGGTGCGCCGGGCAAACGAACAGGTCGGCCAGGTGCCAGGCGATGCCCACGTCCGCCACCGCGCCGAAGGCCACGACCCCGCTGCCGGGCAGCTCGCTGACCATGGCCCGGTGGTGCGCCAGCAGGTGCAGGACGTAGGGCCCCACGATGTCCGGCCCGAGCCGCTCGCGCGGCGGGGCGTCGTTGCCGTGGGCGGCGAGGATGGCGCGGATGACCGGGACGTCCTCGGGCGTGGCGAGCCTGGCGACCGCCGTGGCGCCACCGGACCCGGCTCCCGGGCCTGTCGCCATCAGCCTGCCCGCGCCGCCGGCGTGCCGGGCCCGCGGCCGTAGCGGGCCATCACGTCCACCAGCCGCTCCGGGTCCAGCCGGTGGGCCGTGATCCCGTCGCGTCCGACCATCGTCTCGGCGGCCAGCAGCGCATTCACGATCGCCGCCTCGGTGGCCTCGACCGCCGCCTGGAACAGCGGGTTGATCGCCCGGTCCACCACCATCCGCGTGCCGACGGTGTGGCGAGGGTCCTGCTCGCCGGCCGTCTGCGACAGGCCGCGGTTGCCGGTGGCGAACGCGATGACGAGGTCGCCCGAGCCGTGCGCTGCGATGCTGCCCATGCGGGCGACGCCGAGGCTGGCGCGCTGGGCGAGGCGCTCGCACTGGTGCGGGAGAAGCGGCGCGTCCGTGGCCAGCACAACGATGATCGAGCCGCCCTCCGGCCCGGTCCGCGCGGACGGCGGGACGCGGACGCCGGGCCAGCCCCGCTCGGCCAGCCGGGCGCGGGCCTTCGCCTCCAGTTCGTCCACCTGGTCCCACGGACTCGGCACGTCGGCGGTGGGGATCTCCTGGCCCACCGGCACGCCGTCGATCCGGAGGAGCTCACGCGAGCCGTAGTTGGCCTGGACGAGCGCGCCCACCACCCAACCGCCGTCCGTGGCCGGCACCCGGCGCGACGCCGTGCCGATGCCGCCCTTGAACTCGTGGCAGACCATCCCGGTCCCGCCGCCCACGTTGCCCTCGGCGACAGGCCCGCCCGCCGCGCTCGCGATCGCCGCGTCCACGTGGGCCTGTTTCACGTGAAACCCGTTGATGTCGTTGAGGGCGCCGTCATACGTCTCGCCCACCACCGGCAGCGACCAGAACACCGCTTCGCTATCGCGGGACCGGGCCGCGTGGACGACGAGCGCGTCCCGCACGACGCCCACCGAGTGGGTGTTGGTGATGCCGATGACGCCGCCGAGGAACCCGGACTCGCGGACCCACTCGAGCCCCGTGAGCTCGCCGTTGCCGTTGAGGCGGTGGCAGCCGGCGAACACGGGCTCGACCCAGACGTCGTCCTCGTGCGGCACAACCACGGTCACGCCGGTCCGGACCGGGCCTTGGCCAACCACCAGCGGCCCGTCGCCCGCGATCAGCGTGGTGTGGCCGACCCGCACGCCGGGGACGTCGGTGATGGCGTCGAGCTCACCCGGTTCCAGCAGGCCGATCTTGATCCCGAGCTCGCGAGCGCGCATCGCTCCTCCGCGTGTTCGTCGTGCCGACTGCCCGGGACGCTTCCCGCTGCACCCTATCATCGCCGCGTGCCGTCCACGCCGGAAGCCCGTCTCGATCTCCGCCCCGTCGCAGGGCGTGCCAGCGCGCCGACGGCGGGTCGGCTCGCGAGGCTGGCGCGGCTCCCGCAGCTGGACGGCACCGCGCCGATGGACGCGGCCGAGGCCTTCCGGGGCCTGCCCGGGCTTGCCCTGCTCGAGAGCGCGCGGCCCGGTCGGATGGGCCGCTGGAGCCTGCTCACCGCCGACCCGGTTGCGGTGCTGGAAGTGCCGGCCGACGGCGCCGACCCTTTCGCCGGGGCTCGCGAGCTGCTGGCAAGGCTGGCGGGGGTCGCACCCGACGCAGGCGACGGGGCCGGGGCGGGCGTTCGGCCCGCGGAGATCCCGCCGTTCTCGGGCGGCCTCGTTGGGTATCTCGGCTACGACCTGGGCCGCCGGCTCGAGCACCTCCCCTCGCTCGCCGCTGCGGACCAGCCGCTGCCGGACCTGCGCCTGGCGTTGCACGACTGGGCGATTTCGTGGGACCGTCGGACGGGCGCGGCATGGCTTGGCGGCCGGGCGATCGACGGGGACGCCGCCCGCCTGGACCGGCGCCTTGCCGCGGTGCTGGACCGACTGGCCGGCCGACGCGCCGCCGGGCCGCCGCCGGCCGAACGGGAGGCGCCGCTCGCGTTCGTGTCGGGCATGCCGCGCACGGCATGGACCGAGCGGGTGGCGGCCGTTCGCGAGGCCATCGCGACGGGCGAGATCTACCAGGCCAACCTGACGCGCCGCCTCGCGACCCCGTTCGACGGCGACCCGTGGCCCGTCTTCCGCCGTCTCCGCACCGGCGACCCCGCCCTGTTCGCCGGCTACCTGGATCTGGGGCCGGACCCGCGGACTCGCGCTCCCCGGGCGCTCCTCTCCGCGTCGCCGGAGCCGTTCCTCGCCGTGGACCGCCACGGCATCGTCGCCACGGACCCCATCAAGGGCACCCGCCCGCGCGGCCGCACGCGCGAGGAGGACCGCGCGCTCGCCCGCGAGCTGCTGGCGAGCCGCAAGGACCAGGCCGAGAACGTGATGATCGTGGACGTGCTGCGCAACGATCTCGGCCGGGTGTGCGTGCCGGGCACCGTGCGCGTGCCGCGGCTGCTGCGCCTGGAGCGGACCTCGACCGTGCAGCACCTGGTGACCACCGTGACGGGCCGGCTGGCCCCGGGCAGGGACGCCTTTGACCTGCTCGCGGCGAGCTTCCCCGGAGGCTCGATCACCGGCGCGCCCAAGATCCGCGCCATGGAGGTCATCGAGCGCCTGGAGCCGGTGCGCCGCGGCCCGTACTGCGGCACCATGCTGTGGCTGGGCGCCGATGGCCGGATGGGCTCGTCCATCCTGATCCGGACGTTCGTGGCGGATGGCGCGCGCCTCACGCTCCACGTGGGCGGCGGGATCACGTACCGCAGCGACCCTGACGCCGAGTGGGACGAGACGGTGGCGAAGGCGCGCGGGCCGCTATCGTCGATCGGCGCTGTGGAGGTGCAACCGTGAGCGGGTCCGGGCCCAAGTTCGTGTGGGTGAACGGCGAGGTGCTGCCCGCCGACGCGCCGCATCTCCCGGTCACGGACCGCGGCTTCCAGCTGGGCGACGGCATCTTCGAGACGCTGCGCGCCAAGGGCGGCCGATGCACCGAGCTGCCCGAGCATGTGGCGCGCCTGCGGCGGTCCGCCGCCGGGCTCGCGTTCGAGCTGCCCCAGAACGTGGACGCGGTCCTGGCCGACGGGATCGCGAGGCTGCTCGCGGCCGAGGGCCTCGACGGGCCTGGGGCCGACGCTTCGGTCCGGATCACCGTCTCGCGCGGCGTCTGGGCATCGCGCGGCCTGCTCCCGCCCCGGGACGTCCACCTGGTGCCGACGATCGTGGTCCAGGCGTGGCCCGTGGAGCCGCCGCCGGCCGGGCACCTGGAGCACGGGATCGCGCTGGTGGCCTCGCGCATCCGGCGCGACCCGCAGAACCCCATCGTCACGCTCAAGACCACCTCGCGCGCAGACTATGTGTACGCGCGCATCGAGGCGCGCGCGGCGGGTGCCGACGACGCGCTGTTCCTCACGACCGCGGGCCACCTGTCCGAGTCCACGACCGCCAACGTGTTCCTCGTCCGCACCGCGCCCGACGGCGTGCTCGAGCTCGCGACCCCTGCGCTCGACTGCGCGATCCTGCCCGGCACCACGCGCTCGTGGCTGCTGCGCTGGGCGGCGTCGGCGGGCCTCCGCCCGTTCGAGGGCCTGCTCACCCCGGACGAGCTGGCCACCGCCGACGAGGCGTTCCTCTCCTCCTCGGTCGCGGGCGTCCTGCCGGTCACCCGGTTCAACGGCCACCCCATCGGCGCCGGCGTGCCCGGCCCGTGGGCTCGGCGCGCCCGGGCGGACCGCGAGGCCGTGTTCGGCCGGGGCTGAGTTCGGCCAGCGGCGTTCCCTCGCCTCCACCCGGCGCCCCCTCGCCTCCCCTCAGATATTCGCCAGGGGACGCGTAGGGGCGGCGCCGACGGCCGGGAGACCCGGACACCGGCCGGATCGCAACCTTCGGGCCTCATCCATTCGCCCGGCGCATCGGTGGTGGCAACCGGACCCGACCCGCGCCATAAGAGTCGCCAGAGGAAAACGTGGGGGAACATGGCGCCCACCGCAGCCATCGGCCGAGGAGGTTAGTCGGTGAGGAGGCGGGCGAGGCACTCTCGCGGGACGGGCGCACCTGCCCCTTGCCACGGTGGCGCGACACCAACCGCGGGCGGGGCGCAGACGTCAGCGATAAGCGGGAGCCACGCGCTGACCAAGCGGCCTGCCAATCGGCGACAACGCCCCAGCCGCGCGGCCGTCGTATCGTCGTGCCCCACGCCTAGGAGGGCTGCCGATGCGCCGCGTGACCTATTCGATGGGGATCTCGCTCGACGGCTACATCGTCGGGCCGGACGGCGACATCGCCGCTCGTTTGAGCCGGAACGCTTGCCCGAGCATGGCGCATGCGGGGGAGCGCCGGGCCAACCGTGGGGCCCTGGGGAAACGCATGGACCGGCACCGCGGGGCCCGGTCCGGGAGGTTGGTCGATGAGGCAGCAGCAGGTCCGCGTCGCGGTCATCCAGACGGGCTCCGTCGCCTTCGACACGGAGGCCACGCTGGCGCGCGTGGAGCGGCTGGTGGCCGAGGCGGCGGAACGGGGCGCCAAGCTCGCCGTCCTGCCCGAGGCGCTCGTGGGCGGGTACCCCAAGGGCGCGGACTTCGGCGCCACCGTCGGTCGCCGCACGCCGGAGGGCCGCGCGTGGTTCGCCCGCTACCGCGACGCGGCGATCGACGTGCCGGGGCCGGCGACCGACCGGCTGGGCGAGCTGGCCCGCGCGCACGGCATGCACCTCGTCATCGGCGTCATCGAGCGCGACGGCGGGACGCTGTACTGCACCGCGCTGCTCATCGGCGCCGACGGCTCGCTGCTCGGCAAGCACCGCAAGACGATGCCCACGGCCATGGAGCGCCTCATCTGGGGCCAGGGCGACGGCTCAACGCTCCCCGTCGTGGACACGCCGCTCGGCCGACTGGGCGCGGTGATCTGCTGGGAGAACTACATGCCCCAGCTGCGGCTGGCGATGTACGCGCAGGGGGTCCAGCTGTACGCCGCGCCCACCGTGGACGACCGCGAGACCTGGCTCGGCACCATGCGCCACATCGCGCTCGAGGGGCGCTGCTTCGTGCTCAGCGCGTCGCAGTTCGCCCGCCGGTCCGACTACCCCGACGACTACCCAGTTGCGGCCGACGGCCCCGACGCGGTGCTCATCGGCGGCGGCAGCGTCATCGTGGACCCGCTCGGCCAGGTGCTGGCCGGCCCCGCCCGCGACGGCGAGGAGGTGCTGGTGGCGGACCTGGACCTCGGCGCCATCGACCGGGCCGTGCTCGACCTCGACGTCGTCGGCCACTACGCGCGGCCGGACATCTTCCGGCTGGAGGTGGACACGAGGCCCAAGCCGGCGGTGCGCTTCGTCGGGGAGGCGGGCTAGCCAGGTCCAAGAACCGCCGGCCCGGTTCCGGCGTATGGGTTCAGGAGGGACTCCGGCCCATGCTCCCACCCAGCCCGCCGCTCGTCGCGGTGACGACCCTGCTCGTCGCGGACGCGCTTGACAGGACGCCCCTCGGGCGCGCCACGATTCGCGCATGGGAAGAGCGGCCCTTCCTCCGCGCAGTCCCCGCCACGCGCCGCCCGACGGCCTTCTTCTCGCTGGGGCTCACGATGGGCCCGAAGCGCGATCGCGTCGCCGGCCCCGGTGAGGCCCCAGCTGGCGGCCCGCCCGCAGCGGCCGTGACTGACGACCCCCTGCCGGCCGCGGCGCCGGCCGGCGACCCCCTGCCCGCCCCGACCGACGCGGAGCTCATGGCCCGCGTGGCCAGCGGCGACCGCGACGCGTTCGCCGCCGTCTACGACCGGCACGCCGGTGCGGTCTACGGCGCGGTCCTGCGGTACACGCGCGACGCCGGGACGGCTGAGGACGTGGTGCAGGAGACCTACCTCGCGCTCTGGCGGCGACCGGACACCTACGCCGCGGGCGCCGGCTCGCTGGCCGGCTGGCTGCTCGCCATCGCCCGCCACCGCGCCATCGACCGCCTGCGTGCGGCGTCACGACGGCCGCAGCTCCTGGAGCGGGATGCCGCGCCCGGCGACGGGTCGGACGACCAGCTCGACCGGCTGCTGGCGCAGGGTCGGCCCGTCGCCTTCGCCATGATGGACGACGAGCCGCCGGACCTGGCCGAGCGGGGCTGGGTCCGGGCGGTGGTGCGGACGGCGCTCGAGAGCATGGCCGAGCCGGAGCGGCAGGTCCTCGAGCTCGCCTACGACGACGGCCTCTCCCAGACGGAGATCGCCGAGCGCCTCGGCTGGCCGCTGGGGACCGTCAAGACCCGGACCCGGCGCGGGCTGCTGCGCCTCCGGGCGATGCTCGAGCAGGTGCCCGACGTCGGCCCCGAGCCGGCGCGGTCTGCCCCGGTGTCGGCCGTGGGCCCGACGCCCGCGATTGACTGGGGCGATCCGGACGGGGTGCGTCATGGACCACGCTGAGGCCCGCGAGCGGCTGCTCGACCTCGCCGCCGAGCCGGCCCGGCTCCGGGAGCTCCCGACGGGAGCCGGCGCCGGATCGCCCGAGCTGCAGGCCCATCTGGCCGCCTGCGCGTCCTGTCGTGCCGACCTCGACGGGTGGCAGGCGATGTTCGCCGCGCTGGACCTCGCCCTCGGCGCGGATCCCGTCGGCGGCGCCCCGGCGACGTCGCTGCGGGAGCTGGCCGCTGCGGACAGCGCCGCGCTGCCGACGGACCTGCCGACGGACCTGCCGGCGGACCTGCGGGCGCGAACGCTCGCGATGGCCGAGGCACGGCCGGCGCCCGGGGCACCTCCCCGCGCCGCGGCGCCCGTGGCGCCCGAGGCCGCGCCCAGCGCCACGACGCCTCGCGCGGCCCCGCAGCGT